>CAZAIL010000320.1:0-1502 GCA_964485155.1 uncultured Flavobacterium sp. | reverse complement strand
TGAAGAATTAACAAAATACTTAAGTCGAATTTCTATACGTTGCCGATACATTCATTCTGATGTTGATACTCTGGAACGTGTAGAGATAATGCAAGATTTACGAAAAGGAATCTTTGATGTCTTAATTGGTGTAAATCTTTTACGTGAAGGGTTGGATTTACCCGAGGTTTCTTTAGTCGCTATCTTAGATGCTGATAAAGAAGGATTTTTACGTTCACACCGTTCTTTAACTCAAACAATAGGTAGAGCTGCAAGAAATATAAATGGGTTGGCTATTTTATATGCTGATAAAGTGACAAAAAGTATGCAATTAACAATTGATGAAACAACTAGAAGGAGAGAAAAACAAGTGATTCACAATACAAAAAACGGAATCACTCCTACTCAGATTAATAAAAAAATAGATGATACATTAACTAAAAAAGCAGTAGCTTCTTACCAATACAATAGTGCTATAAAAGAAGCTGCAGAGCAAGATTTACAGTACTTGCCAAAGTCTGAAATAGAAAAAAGAATCAGAGAGAAAAGAAAATACATGGAGGAAGCAGCAAAAGCATTAGATTTTATAGTTGCTGCACAACTTAGAGATGAAATTAAGATTTTAAAAGAACAATTATAATATATATCATAACAAAAAAGCCTGCTAAAACTATGTCTAGTTTTAGCAGGCTTTTTGTATCTATAAAGCTTATTTTTTACACTCTAAATTATAAATCTAAAACCTCTTGAACTTTATCGGCAGCTTCTTGAAATTCTGTAGCTGAAATAATTTCCATCCCACTGGTATCAATCAAAGCTTTTGCTTCAACTGCATTTGTACCTTGTAATCTACAAATAATAGGGACATTAATTCTATCTCCCATATTTTTATATGCATCTACAACTCCTTGCGCTACTCTGTCACAACGAACAATACCTCCAAAAATATTTACTAAAATTGCTTTTACATTAGGATCTTTTAAGATGATACCAAAAGCCGTCTCTACACGTTGGGCATCAGCAGTTCCACCAACATCTAAAAAGTTAGCTGGCTCTCCTCCTGCTTGTTTAATTAAATCCATTGTTCCCATAGCCAACCCTGCACCGTTAACCATACAACCAACATTACCATCTAAATCAACGTAATTTAACCCTGCTGCCTTGGCTTCTACTTCTATGGGGTTCTCTTCACGTAAATCACGCATTTCTGCATAGTCTTTATGACGGAATAGTGCATTTTCATCTAAGGTTACTTTTGCATCAACTGCTAAAATTTTATCATCAGATGTTTTTAACACTGGGTTAATTTCAAACATGGATGAGTCAGATTTGATGTAAGCAGTATATAAAGCGGCAACAAATTTTGCCATTTCTTTTAATGCACCTCCAGACAATCCTAAATTGAATGCTATTTTACGACCTTGAAAAGGTAATAAACCTAACAAAGGATCTATCTCTTCAGTAAAGATTAGATGCGGAGTTTCTTCAGCTACAGTCTCAATATCCATTCCGCCTTCTGTAGA
>CAZAIL010000319.1:0-1505 GCA_964485155.1 uncultured Flavobacterium sp. | reverse complement strand
TTTGTTCCCAATCGGTAAATTTGTAGGGCTTTGTGTAATCAACAACATTTTTTAAACTAATATTATCCCAATTGGTTTCACAAGTAATTCCAGTTGGGTTAAATAACATTTTTTTATTTCCAATTCTAGAACTTAATTTGAGTATTTCTGTTTCAAAAATTCCATCACTGCAGGGGTCATCTTCTAGGTATGAAATTTGGTTAAAAAGAAACCAAGGATCGAATCTATTAGCTTTCTTACCTGCATCACTAGTGATTTTATATTTTCTATTATAAATAATAGACATTCCATAATAAGAAAAAGCCCAGGCAACACAAGAACCAGAATCACTTTGATTTCCTATTTCAGGAACATATTGCTCTAGTGAATAACTGCTAGGCAAATCCTCAGTGAACCCAAATGTTGCTTTTGAATACATAGGAACTTTGTTTAGTTCTTCTTTAGTGATTTTCTTATATCCTTGAGAAAAGCTTAAAAACGTTGTAGAAAGAGATATTAATAAGAGGATTGTTTTATTATAATTATTCATAATTAAATTTTTATTGATAAAATATTACAGAGACAAGTTCATTTTCAAAGTATTTGAAAATGACTTTATTTTTTTTATTTTTTTTAAAAGTATAATTTGAAATTAAGGAAACATTATCAAATTTTATATTTAAACTTTCTAATGACTTTATATATTCTTGATCAAAAAACTCTTTAACATAGCTATTATTACTAGACTCTTTAAATTCGTAAACAGTAAAATCTTTTTCTTTTTTATTATTAATTTGAATTCTTTTATTGACAGAAAATTTAATATTGTTATCTGGGTTTTCAAGCCCAAAAGCAAACATATTAAAGTCTGACATTTTATTAAATTTTTCTGACAATACAACTTCTTTTATATTATTTGACTTTGAATCTAAATCAATATTAAATAAAGAAATATTAGATCCTTTTAAGGCTAATTTAGAGGCTTTCCTTCCATTGTCTTCAAAAAGCAGGTAAATCACCTTTAAATCGTTTATTTTGACTTGATCAGAAATTAGAGTGTTTTCCAATTTTTTATAAAAATCTTTATTTAAAGTCTTTTCAATTTTATTTAAAATAAGATTGGAAACTAATAGATTTATTTTAGCTGGCTCAAAATTTGAATCTAATCTTATAGAATATTCGAAATATTTGATAGCATCTTTTAAATTTTCTATAGGATCATTATTAAAACTTGCTGATCTAGTAGACGAAATTTCTGCCCTAGTGTATTGTTCTATAAAAATGGGATATGAATATCTAGAAATTTCTTCATTTGAGTTATCTAAAGCAAACAATAAATAGCTTAAACCAAGATTATTGTATATCTCTCTACTTACAAAGTTGTTTTTTATAATTTCTTTAAAACAATTTCTTGCTGTTCCAAGTTTACCAATAGCCAATGCCATATTTCCATATTTAAAAATTTTAGCTAAATCTGTAGACCTTTTAATATTATAATTAATTAATTCTACTCTTTCTTCAAGGCT
>CAZAIL010000318.1:0-1506 GCA_964485155.1 uncultured Flavobacterium sp. | reverse complement strand
CAAAAACAGACTTTCTTCAGTTTTCACACTGCGCCAAATCTCTTTGGCTTTTGAAGCGTAAGCCGGCGCTTTACGAGCACGGACCATTCTCGGATTATCTTCAAAAGATAATTACAGAGGGATATGAAATTGAGGCTTACCTTGAAGCTTATTTATCGGCGCAACCAGATGCTAATAAATACTTCTATCAAACGGCTTTCAAAACTGATGAAGGGCTTTTTGCCAAGGCGGACTGCACTCGTAACAACGAGGACGGCACGATTAACATTTACGAAGTGAAATCCTCGACCAAAGTCCAAAGGAGTGTGCAAAAAGATCAAGTTAAAGATGCCGCTTTTCAGAGGATTGCAGCTGAAGGTGCTGGCTTCACAGTTAAGCGAATTTTTATAGTCCATTTGAATGGCCTGTACGTTCGTAATGGTGCTATTGACGCGGAACAGCTTCTTACATTTTCGGACGTAACAGCTGAAGTGGATGTAATAATTTCAGATATCAAAAATGAAATTGATACTGCGCTCTTACTCCTGAAAAGCGCCTCAATTGATGAAAGCTCATGCAGCTGCCTCGAGTTAACAAAAAACAACCATTGTGATGCCTTCGACTATTTCAATCCAGGAATACCTAAGCCGTCAATCTACAATTTACCTAGAATTAGCAAAACAAAGCTTCGTGGTTTTGTTGCAGACGGGCGGTTTGATTTAGATGAGATAGCTCTGAAGGAAGTGACCGAAAAGCAGGCTTATGTTTTGCGATCTGCCCACCTAAAAAAGCCAATAATAGACCACGGAATAATTTCGGATTGGTTTTCAAGAGTGGAGTACCCTGTCTACTTTCTAGATTATGAAACGTATGCCTCTGCGGCGCCAATAATAGATGGCGTGCGTCCACATTCCCCAATCCCTTTTCAGTATTCATTGCATATTAAAAGGTCCTTAAATGATGATTGTACGGAACATGTGGAGTATCTAGCTGACGAAGCTACACTGCCAATTGGGCTGGTTGAACACATGCAAAAACACATTGGTGATTTTGGAAGTGTTGTGTCCTGGCATGCATCCTTTGAAAATACTCAGAACAGAAATATGGCGGTTATGTATCCAGAGAAGCAGGAGTTCTTACAGGGCTTGATTGATCGGACAATGGATTTGGAAGACCCGTTTAAGGAGGGCTATGTTGATATCAATTTCCAGGGGTCAACTTCAATAAAAAAAGTATTGCCTGTGCTTGTGCCTGAGCTTGATTACACGGGGATGGAAGTGGCTAGCGGCACTGATGCTATGGAGGCATGGCAGAGGTTGATTAACCTGCCTAATGGTCCAGCAAAAGATGAACTTCGCAAATTGATGCTTGAGTATTGTGAGTTGGATACTTTTGCTATGGTCAGAATATTCAATTTTATTGAAGAGCTTTAACGATGGATCCTGAAGATACTAATAGAACAGAAGTAGTCGGCGCCGATAGACTTGGTGCACTCAACCGGGAAGAAGCAATAAACGAATTGCTTTT
>CAZAIL010000317.1:0-1510 GCA_964485155.1 uncultured Flavobacterium sp. | reverse complement strand
GCTTACAATTAGCAAACCAAGCTCGAGGAAGAACATACCCCAACCCTATGGTAGGCGCTGTGATCGTACATCGCGGAAAAATTATTGGAGAAGGATACCATAAGTTGGCTGGAGGACCTCACGCCGAAGTTGAGGCAATTCGGAGCGTTAAAGACCAGAGTCTACTCGCTTTATCCACTTTGTATTGTAGTTTAGAACCTTGTGCACATCATGGAAAGACACCTCCCTGCTGTGAGCTGATTACAAAACACAATATATCAAGAGTTGTAATAGGCTCTCAAGACCCTAACCACAACGTAGATGGAAAAGGTATTCAACATCTGAGAGCACACGGTATTCAAGTAGATTTTGCAATGGACTCCGCTCCTTTCGAATACCTTAATAAAGAATTTTTCATCAACCAGACCCTTTTGCGTCCCATGGTAACTTTAAAGTGGGCACAAACAAAGGATGGCTTCATAGACAGGGTCCGTTCTACAGACACTATGGAAAGAGCCTTGAAAATTTCAGGGACTTCTTCCATGTTATTAACGCACCGTTTAAGGTCAAGTGTCACAGGTATCATCATTAGCGCAAAGACGGCTGTATTGGATGTTCCAAGTCTCACGGTAAGATCGTGGCACGGACCTTCTCCTGTCCCAGTCATAGTCGTAGGTAACACCCATAAACCGTCTATCTCTTGGTTGGAATCGCTCGAAGTGTCTCCCGTTATCATTGCTAACGAACCCTATGAAGGTTTCACAACCGTTATAGCCGATTCGAATGATATAACGTTTTGGTTGCCGAAGCTTCTAGAATACGGCATAGGCCATGTTTTAGTAGAAGGAGGAGCTCGTTTGTTAACGTCTTTTATTCGTGAGAATTTAGATGATGAGGTGCTTAGATATACCGGTGAGATGTCTATAGAAAAAGGAGTACCTGCCCCTATTTACGATCAGTTTAACGAAACAACCATTTTAGATAGCGACGTCTATGAGCACAAGTATTGACGGCTATCTCTCCGTCGAAGAGCCTAGCGTAGGTCATGTAAAGGACAGAGGCAGTAAATTCATTGCCTATTTAATTCCATGCAAGAATGAGTTTAGTTTTAAAGACCAGCTAGATCTCGTGAAACTTAATGAGCCTAATGCCCGACATTACTGCTGGGCCTACAGAGTGAATCCTGAGTCGATTTTTGAGCGATCGAACGACGATGGAGAACCTGGAAACTCTGCAGGCACACCTATTTTGAGAGCTCTTCAAAGTCATGAATTAGTGGATGTCGCATGTATAGTTGCTAGATATTTCGGTGGAACGAAACTGGGTATCCCTGGACTTATTAGAGCCTATGGAGGAAGCGCAAAGGGCGCCTGCGAATTAGCAACTATAATGCATTCTCAAATAACGAGAGATTTTAAGGTAGACTTTAGTTATAATCAAATCTCATTTGTGGAAAGACTCGTAAGAGAACTAAATTTAGAGATCATTCAGCGAGAGCAAGAATCTGAATTAAAATATGTGATTCGGGTTA
>CAZAIL010000316.1:0-1525 GCA_964485155.1 uncultured Flavobacterium sp. | reverse complement strand
TACCTATATCGCTGCTGAGGGAGATATTTCTACAGATTTACTCTCCCCAGGCAACCAAGCACATTCTCGCTCAGACAGAGAAATACACGGCAGGTGTATGATCTCAGCGGTAGCACAAGTTGAGATCCAAGACCTGCAGAAACAACACCCTAATAGGCGAGTTATGTTAATAGCCGAGAAGGGAACAATGGGAGTGGGATCCTCTCGAATGTCGGGCGTAAATAACGTTGCTTTATGGACTGGCAAGCAAGCAAGCCCCTATATTCCTTTTGTTAATAACGCCCCTATTGTTGCGGGAACAAATGGAATTTCTCCCATATTCCTGACCACTGTTGGAGTTACTGGTGGCATTGGTATTGACTTGAAAAACTGGGTCAAGAAACTGGATTCTAGTGGAAAGCCAATTCTAAATACTGACGATAACCCTATCCTTGAGCAGATATACTCTGTTGAGACAGGGACGAAGCTAACCATAAATACAAATAATAAAAAATTATATAGTGACGACGGTGCCAAAGAGTTAGTTGATTTACGATGATCTTTCACCCCTCAAAAAGTTGAATTCATCAAAGCCGGCGGCTCTTATGCAATTGTTTTTGGTAAAAAGCTTCAGAGCTTTGCAGCTGAAGCGCTTGGGGTTGCACTAAAATCTGTTTATGCTCCCTCCAAAGAGATTTCTCATGAGGGGCAAGGGCTCACAGCTGTAGAGAAAATATTCAACACAAATGCTATGGGAGTGGCTTTCGACGGTCAATTACATACAGGTTCAGATGTAAGGGTGAAAGTTAATATTGTTGGGTCGCAGGATACTACTGGCTTGATGACGGCCCAAGAGCTGGAGTCTATGGCCGCCAGAGTTATCTCACCAACTGTTGATGGAGCCTATCAATCAGGCTGCCATACTGCATCAGTGTGGGACTTTAACGCGCAAGCTAATACTCCCAAACTTATGAAGTTTATGCAAAATTTTGGCCTAATCACAGCGCGGGATCCAAAAGGTGTCTATCATTCTATGACAGATGTTATCCATAAGGTTTTGAATGATCTTACAGTTGATGATTGGTCAATCATTATTGGTGGAGACTCTCATACTAGGATGTCCAAAGGTATTGCCTTTGGTGCAGACTCAGGAACAGTCGCGCTTGCTTTAGCTACAGGCGAAGCAACAATGACAATTCCAGATTCGGTAAAAGTGACCTTCAAGGGATTAATGCAGGATCACATGGATTTCCGTGATGTTGTCCATGCGACACAAGCCCAAATGTTAAAACAATTTGGTGATAACATTTTTCAGGGACGTATTATTGAAGTCCATATCGGAACTTTACTTGCTGACCAAGCCTTCACTTTCACTGACTGGACTGCAGAAATGAAGGCAAAGGGATCAATCTGTATTTCTCAAGACGATACACTCATGGAATCCCTCAAAATAGCAAAAAGTCGTATTCAGATTATGATCGACAAGGGGATGGAAAATAATAATGGCACGTTGAGCGGCTTGATAAAGATAGCTGAAACGAGGATT
>CAZAIL010000315.1:0-1526 GCA_964485155.1 uncultured Flavobacterium sp. | reverse complement strand
AAATATATATCTTTTACAAAAAGCACAAAAACTTTTTCGCAAAAAAACAACGAATTTTATTATTCCTCACAAAAAGAGAGAACAGAACTTCTATTTTGTCTTAATTCATGTCTATTTAAAAAGAACAATCCAAACTATTGCAGGATGTATTTAAATACCGATAATTATTTCTATTTTTTGTAAAAGTTGTATTTTTACAGCTAATAATTAGCTTAGATACACAGTATTCTATTTTTATGGATAAGTTTTCTTTCTTAAATGCAGCACATACAGGCTTTATAGCCGATTTATACGATCAATATTTACAGAATCCAGACGCTGTAGAACCTAGTTGGAGGAGCTTCTTTCAGGGCTATGATTTAGCAAATGAAAATTTCTCTCTCACAGAAGAGGAAGAAATCCCCGCTGAAATACCACAATCTGTTAGAAAAGAGTTTTTGGTTATAGACTTGATTAATGGTTACAGAACAAGAGGTCACTTGTTTACTAAAACTAACCCTGTTAGAGATAGAAGAAAATACACTCCTACTTTAGACATCGAAAATTTTGGATTATCTAAAAGCGACTTAAACAGCATCTTTAATGCTGGAGAAATTTTAGGGATTGGGCCTAAAAAACTTTCTGAAATTATAGAACATTTAGAGAGTATCTACTGTGATTCTATAGGTGTTGAGTATATGTACATGCGAAATCCAGAAAAATTAAAATGGTGGAAAAACCGTTTGATTAAAAACGACAATCATCCTGATTATTCTGTGGATGCAAAAAAATATATCCTATCAAAATTAAATCAAGCGGTTACTTTTGAAAGTTTTTTACAAACTAAATATGTGGGTCAAAAGAGGTTTTCCTTAGAAGGAGGTGAAGCATTAATACCTGGAATTAGTGTTTTACTTAGAAATGCCGCAGAGGTATATGGTGTAGAAGAATGTGTTTTAGGAATGGCACATCGAGGTCGACTAAATACCTTGGTAAATATTTTCAAGAAACCTGTCAGAGATTTATTTAGTGAATTTGAAGGTAAAGATTTTGAAGACACAAATATTGATGGTGATGTAAAATACCATTTAGGATTAACGCTAAGTAAAACCTTTAGAAACGGAAAACAAATTAAAATGAATTTGGTGCCCAACCCGTCGCATTTGGAAACTGTTGCCGCTGTTGCCGAAGGAATCACCAGAGCAAAAATAGATAGAAAATATAACGGAGATGAAAGCAAAATTCTACCGATTATTGTTCATGGAGATGCTGCTATAGCCGGACAAGGAATTGCTTATGAAATAACACAAATGGCCAACTTAAATGGCTATAAAACTGGAGGAACTATTCATGTTGTTGTAAATAATCAGATTGGTTTTACTACCAATTATTTAGATGCTCGTTCTAGCACCTATTGCACTGATGTTGCTAAAGTAACATTATCGCCAGTATTGCATGTTAATGTAGACGATACAGAAGCTGTTTGCCATGCCATGGAAATGGCATTAGATTTTAGAATGAAATTTAAAACAGATGTTTTTATAGAT
>CAZAIL010000314.1:0-1547 GCA_964485155.1 uncultured Flavobacterium sp. | reverse complement strand
GGGGTGTGGGGGGTGGGGGGGGGGGTGGGGGGTGTGGAGGGTGGAGGGTGGAGGGTGAAGGGTGGAGGGTGGTGGAGGAGTGAGGGCGGGCAGAGGGGTCATCTGCTCACCCTGCCATCGGCATGCATGGCCACCACGTGACCCGTGAAGGTGCCCCCCGTGAAGTCGCCTATAGGTTCGAAGCGCTTGCAGAACTCGAGCCCCTGCAGCGCCGCTGCGGGTGGCGGCCTGCCCACTGCAGGCTCGTCCTGCAGCAGCGCCGCCAGCAGCCCGCCGCCCTGCCGCTTGCCGCCCTTGCCGCCCTTGGCCGGGCGCGGCTTGGTGATTGCGAGGTCCGAGACCGTGTGCGCACCTGCACGTGACACACGCCACAATGAGGCGTCGGGCCAGCCCGGTGCCTGCCCCGGTGCCTGCCCCGACGCCTGGGGCACCATCGGCCTGGGGCCCCACCCTTGGGGCCGAGATGGCCGGCCCCGAGCCATCGGGTAGGTGCGTGGATCTCCGGCGGATCTGGGCGTGGCAGTGGCGGGTAGGCCGTGCCGCGTGGGCTGATGACCCGCATGCGATGCCCATGGTGCAGTCTGCGATCCACACGTTGCAGCCGAACTTATGGTGTCCCGGCGGCACGGGGCACGCGCGGTGGCACACGCGCGGGTCGGGCTCGCCGTCCGCCGCCACGTTGCAAAAGAGTAGCGCCGTCCCACTGCGAGGCCGCACCGACAGGCCGATCTGCGGGAAGTCGGTGTGCCCCACCCCCTCGGGCAGGCTGTTCAGGTAGACGAAGAGCGTCACCTGGTTGGGTTGGGGTTGGGTTGGTGTGTTGACGAAGAGCGTCACACCTGCAGGCAGGGCGGGGGCATGCAGGTGCAGTGCAGGTGCAGTGTGGGTTGCAGGCGAGGCAGGCGAGGGGCGTCACCAGCCGCTTTGGCCCTTGCGGCGCCGACACCGTGATAACCTCCTCGCCGCCGTCCTCGTAATGCAGCGAGCCGGAGTCGTGGTGCAGGTCGAAGCGCTGGCCGTTGGTATACGTGACCACCTGCAGCGGCTCCACGTAGTCCGAGGGCAGCCCTACCAGCTCGGCCGCCCGCGCCTCGATCGCGCGCAGGCTCGTGTCGCCGCCCTTGGGCAGGTGCAGGCTCGCGCTCGTGCGCTCTTGGCTCTCCACCACGTGCGAGCTCGTGCCACCCGCAGCGTCGTCGGTCACTGACTGCTTGAACGCGCCGCGCCGGTCGGTGATCAGCCCGTCCAGGTGCTCCAGCTCGCTCGCGCTGAGAAAGTGGTGCACGAGGTAGACGTTGGGGTCGGAGCACACCGGCTCGAGGTGGCGCCCACCGCCAGCGCTCTGTGCCTGGGCTGGACCCGAGTGGAAAAGGCGCCGCAGCCGCTCGCTCAGCGGCGCCGTTCTGCGGCGCTGAAGTCCTGCCGCACCGTCGCTGTGCAGCTTCTGGAGCTCTCGGGTTTGCCGCTGCGATGGCCCGCTCGACATGCCGGCCGGCTCAAAGCCAAGTTTCGATGGGGGGACTTGGCTAACTCAGTTGAGGGTCAGT
>CAZAIL010000313.1:0-1555 GCA_964485155.1 uncultured Flavobacterium sp. | reverse complement strand
AAACCTTACAGCCCAAACAGTAATTGTTGCGAACGCGAGCCGGTATGACTGATATTGTAAAACCTTTTACGATTACTCGAACAACCACAGAGCCTGACGGAAACACGGGCGTGTGGTTTTGGGCGCAGAAAACCACCATCAACGACGACGTAACCAACGTCTATAAACTGGCAACTTATATATCAGTCGAGCCAGAAGCAGATATAGACGCTGCTGTTTATGCGTTTTTACAAACCGGAGACTGGGTATGACTACGCATAGCGAAATTTATTACACGGGCAGCACAAGCCGCACGATGCACGATACTGCGTCGTCGGAAGCGTTAGCGATCCTAGCTACTGTCCAAGAGTCGTTTCCGTGGGCGACCAGCACTGGAGCATTTGCGATTTCTACTGCTATTGCACACGAAGTTCTAAACGAGCCTGTGGTTACTTTTACTTTGGACCGCCAGATAACTAGATTGTTGATAGGGGAGCAGTACCCTCTCAGCACTCGTAAGTTCTGCATGACGACTGGGACGTCGTATCTAAAACGGTATGCGTTGTGGGCGGAAGCAGCACCTAGTTATCTGCCGACAGGTTGTACACCAATGTTTAAAGCCGACAATCTGGTGGAGTATAACCGACCGGCACCTGACGGGATCGACACGTTTTACGATTGCTACTTCAAAGGCGACCCTGCGACGGTGGAAGCCCACTTCGACCTGACAGAACGTCGAGGGTCGCATGACACGTTTTATGGGCTAACTATTGAGGGCGGCGAGGTTGCTCGCGTTAAACAGTACGTGTATAATTCTTCCACAATGTTTAGCGACTGGGACGTCGTTCATCTTATGTACACCAAGAGGGCACGCTAATGAACAAAAGGATTGTTTAGTTGGATATTTACGTGTTAACGTGTAAGCAGATATTGTCGTTCCCGTGTCTCAATTAGTATTTGATGACAAGACACGTGTCGGCGATTGGGTCGCAAGCCATGTGGGGCAGCTGTCTTCATGGGGCGGCTTTTACGCGATGGGCGCTGAGCTAAAGGGTGAACTTACAGCTGGGGTTGTGTTTAATAATTTCACGAACTCCAGTGCAACAGTACATCTCGCGGTTAGCAAACCCAAGAAAATTCTATCGGAACTGCTTGACCACGCTTTTTTGTATGCGTTCGAGACTTGCAGCCTCCGAAGGTTAACTGGGTTGGTCGAGGCGAACAATGCAAAATCACTTAAAATTATCAAACACTTGGGCTTCGTCGAAGAAGGCGTCATGCGTGAAGCTGGCACTGACGGCCAAGACATTATTGTTCTCGTCCTTTGGCCAGACAAATACCGTAAGGGGAAGTTAAATGGGTAAGAGTAGTCCTCCACCACCCGATTACACGCCGCTAGCAGAAGCTAGTGCAGAGTCTGCACGTATAATGGCAGGAGTTGGCGACCGCCAACTAGCATTTGCCAAAGAGCAGTATGATCGAAGTGCTCCTATTATGGAACGCGTAGCCGAGCAGCAGATGGCCGCGCAGTCCGAGCAGATGGCACAAGCCCGTGACTACTACAGTTATCAGACAG
>CAZAIL010000312.1:0-1569 GCA_964485155.1 uncultured Flavobacterium sp. | reverse complement strand
TTTGTTTATTTTAGAGAAAACAGTCATAGATTAATGTAGTTTTGCAAAGCTATAGATTATTTTTATAAATATACTACAATACATTAAATTGAAAATTCTTCACGTATTATATCAATCATTGCCTCAAATTTCTGGTTCTAGCATTAGAAGTAGAGATATCCTGCTTTCTCAAAAAGAAAAAGGGCTTCATGTGATGGCTATAACGAGTCCTTTTCAAGATTCAATAATCGGTGCTGCGTTTGATAGTATTCATGATATTACCTACTATAGAACTTCAAAAACTGATATAAATTCTATTTCAGACCAACAAAAAAGTATCTTCACTAGAATTGGTAAGTTTTTTTCAATTAGTACATTTACAGTTGCCCTTTATAAATTAGCAAAAAAGGAAAGACCTCAAGTAATTCATGCCCATGCCATGTTTTATTGTGGAATTCCATCTATTATCGTGGGCAAAATGCTACAAATTCCTGTTGTATATGAGTTTAGATCTCTTTGGATGTTTCAGAGAAAAGAAACGACCAAAAATAGTCTTGAAAAATATACAGAACTCGTTTTACTAAAGATTGAAGCCTTTGCACTAAGAAAAGCCAATCACGCTGTTTTTTTAAATGAGAAGTTGCGCGCCTATTTTATAGAAAAAGGGTATTCTTTTAAAAAGAGTAGTATTATTAATAATGCCATAAACACAACATTAATACAAAGCAATACTATAGCAACTCCTCAAAAAAAAGACAAAGAAATTGTATTTGGTTATATAGGCACTTTAACTACCTATGAAGGGATAGAATTTCTTATCGAAGTGTTTCAAGAGTTAGCAGATCAAGGTCATGTTTTCAAACTATTACTATATGGAGGAGGTATAAGTGAAGACTCCATTGTTCAAAAAATAAACCAAAGAAGTGATCTTAAAAATATTGTGTTTAAAGGAAGAATTGCTTCTGAAAAAATCATTGAAGCATTTGCTGAAATCGATGTTATTGTAAATCCAAGACTTAGTAACAACATAACTAACTCTGTGATGCCTTTAAAACCTCTAGAAGCATTTGCCTACAAAAAATTAGTGCTCGGAAGTGACGTAGGTGGCATTAAAGAAATTATTACTGATACAGAAAACGGACTTTTATTTAGGGCAGAAAACAAACAATCTTTAAAAGATAAAATTTTAGAAATAAGTAAAATGTCTTCTAAAAAAAAAGAAACCATTATACACAATGCACTAGACTATGTTATTGATAACAAAAGCTGGATAAAAAATGTAGAAAACTATATACATCTTTATAATACATTACTACATTAGACACTCGTTTAGAAAATTAAAATTAAATACTTGAATTTACATACTATTTCTATATTAAATAATACCATAGCAAACCTTACTATGAATGAAACCATAGCAATGGTGAAGGATGTTATTAAAACAAATAAAAGTATCAATTTGGCCGATATCAATGCGGGGAAGATTATACAAATTAATGGAGACCCAGAATTAAAGAAAAGTATTGCTATTAGTGATGTAATACAAGCAGATGGTCAAGCGGTAGTGTGGGCATCAAAATTTCTTGGGAA
>CAZAIL010000311.1:0-1574 GCA_964485155.1 uncultured Flavobacterium sp. | reverse complement strand
AAAACGCTTCAGCCAGATGTAATCACCATGTGGCATTATTTAGAACACGACTACACGCCTTTTGAAAACCTCACGGCTTTAAAAGCCCTTTCTAAACCATCTACCACACTTGTGATTGAAGTTCCTAATTGGGACTCCTCCAGTAGAAAAAAGTATGGAAAAAATTGGGCTGGCTGGCACACACCAAGGCATCTTTCGTTATTCTCTCCAGAGAACATAGGGTTATTGCTCAAAAAAAGCGGGTGGAAAGTCACCAAAACACTGACTTATGGAACCATGAACCCCTATCTACTTTACTGGATGAGTGAAATGGAACAAAAGGGAATACGATGGGATAAAAACATGGAGGATGAATTCATGCAGTTCATGATTGGAATGATCAAGTTTTCACCTAAAAAGTGGATGGAAAAAAGATCTTCCCTGGGAGTCATGACCGTTATAGCACATCCGGAATAAGGTTTTTTAAAAATCTAAGAGATCATTTCCTTGCCAAGTTCCAGAGGATTTATAAGGATGGAATCTAGAAAACAACTCTTCCCTATACCATTCATTTTTACGAGTTCTCCTAATGGCTTCTTTGTGTTGCTTGCTGTTATAGGCGAACTCTTTAACGGCGTCAAAGTTTTTCCATAAGCTAAACGTAGCCATCTGAACAACTGGAACTTCCCCGATTCCCTTCGTATAAACTAACCCCTTATTTCCCTCCAGTGGCTCTTGTGAGGTGGGAACATATTTCCAGAACCTAATGAGCCAATTCCACTTAATCGTTGCCCTGGTAATAACAGCAATGGGCAGGCTAGGGTCTAACTCTATCCCTTTTTCAAAAGGATTCTTGCCAACCCAGGTTCCTCCTGCTGAAATATTTTTCATATAAAGGGTATACTGCTCGGACGTATGGCTTTTGTATTTTTCAATTAATATGGAAGAGTTGAAAAACTCATTTGCTTGTTCTTCAGATTCCCAAACCTGAAGTAGGCTGTACACGGACCAATCTGGCAGTGGGTTAAACCCTTTTCCCTTGCCGCTACCCATCAGGCGATAAAAGGAAAGCCCCTTAACTTCTGCCAAGTCGCTATGGGCAAACTGCATCATTAAAAATCCCCAAAATTTGGTGGATAATGATGAATATCTAAAAAAGGAAATGGTGGTAATTTGTTTGCTCATGGTCCCGAAGAAGGTAGTTCAAACTTCTCAATAACACTTCAGTAGCGAACGTAAAATTCCTTGAATGCCTTAAAAGTGGCTCGAGGATTCTATGGTACTTTTTTTTGAGCCAACCTTTAGTCTCATCCTGGCGCATAACCGCGGACAAAAGAGAACGCTAAAACATTTTTTAATAGGCAAGTCTTTGTCCTAGGTTAGTCATAGTGTAGATGTTGTTTTTAGACACTCATTATTGTACACTTGACGATTCTCTAGGTTAGAAATAAAGTATTTTAGCGATTGATCTTGGTTCGCCAATCAATTCGCCAAAATTAAATTTAAAAAGGAATTAAAAAATGACTCAAAAAAAAACCATAAATATTGGTGCTCACTCCGCTCAGTTCGCAGACTTGAATGTTGAAGGCGAACAG
>CAZAIL010000310.1:0-1601 GCA_964485155.1 uncultured Flavobacterium sp. | reverse complement strand
GCTGGGTTCAGCTGTTGCTGCATAAACATGGAAATGCCTAGCAATAATGGCAATATACCAATTAAGACTAACGCAAGAATTGAACCCACGTCTGGGGTGCCCCATGGCAATAGACCGAAAAAATTCATGATTGAGGTTGGATCTGGCGCAGAGAGGTCATTGAATGGGCCAAACCAATTGGCGTGACGCAGTTCAAGAGTAACAAAAATAACTTTGTACAGAGAGAAGAAGATTGGAATTTGCGGTAATATTGGCAAACAACCTGCAGCTGGATTTACTTTATTTTTCTTATAGAGCTCCATCATACCTTTCTGCATTTTTTGCTTGTCGTCACCAGCACTTTCTTTGAGTTTCTCCATTTCTGGCTGAAGCTCTTTCATTCGGGCCATAGAAACATACGACTTGTAGGCTAATGGTAGCAGCAGTGCTTTGATGATCAACGTCAAGCAGATGATCGACCAACCCATATTACCAATATATCCGTTAAGCGTATGCAGTAGCCAGAAAATAGGTTTGGTTAGGAAGTAGAACCAGCCCCAATCGATGCTATCCACAAAGCGATCAACGCCATTTTCGTTTTGGTATTCGCGGATCACTTCCCATTCCTTGGGTCCTGCAAAAAACTGCGACGTCACTGAGATTGTCGTACCTGGAGCGATAGTTTGTGTTGGTTGAACTGCTTCAGTCAAATAGATGTCATTGTTGATGTCATATTTTGCAACTGATTTGAAAGCACCTTGTGGTACAATTGTGGTCATCCAATAGTGATCGGTGAATCCGATCCAGCCTCCCTCTGCCACTTGTACAACTTCAGCTGGGGCACGTTCCTTGGGATTGATATCGAATTCTGGCATCTTATCATAATTAATTTCATTAAGCTCTCCATCTGACATGCGCACCATACCTTCATGCAAGATGAAGAACCCCTTTAGGTTGGGGGGCTCGCCATGGCGTGCAATTCGACCATAAGGCGCAAGTGCTACCGGTGTCGCGCTTGAGTTACTGACAGATTGCTCAATATTGAACATGAAGTTTTCGTCAATAGATATGACGCGCTTGAAGGATAAACCTTTGCCATTGTCCCAAGTCAGGGTGACGGGTGATGAGGCGGTAAGAGTTGTTGACCGTGAAGACCAAAGTGTGGTTGGACCTGGAACTTCTTTTGGATCCACACCGGAAGCCGCGGCCCAACCATTGATGCCATAATAGGCGTTGTCGGATCCTTCAGGTGACAGTAATGTCACAATCGGGGAGCCTTCATCGATGGTATTGGTGTAATCTTTGAGGCGTAAATCATCAATTCGACCTGCAAGAAGCGACAAAGATCCCTCCAAACGTGGGGTGTCGATTATGATACGGTCTGCATTGGCCACGGCCAGTGCATTGCCTGAGCCCATGTTCGTATTCACATCTGTGCTACCGGTAATGGCAGTAACTGGCTCGGCTGTGGTGACCGCTTCGGCTGGTGGTGGCGCTGTTTGGGGCGGAGCAATGGCAAACCATGCGAGCATAACAGCAAAGCTGAGGCCTGTTGCTAAGAGAAGGTTTTTATTTTGATCGTCCATTCGAGCCCACCATGCATCATTTTCCCGGTTATCGGG
>CAZAIL010000309.1:0-1601 GCA_964485155.1 uncultured Flavobacterium sp. | reverse complement strand
AAGAGGTAACCGTGCCGTTTAATGTATCTTCTAGATACACGTAGATATCTTCTGGTAAATCTACCTCTGCAATACTAACAGTAAAGGCCTGTCCTGCATTTTGCCTAATTTCTAGAGGTACTCTAGCGTTTTGAATAGCATCAATACCCATAGCGTTTATACCAAATGCTGTTTGGTTGCTACCCTGTGGTAACCTTGTGCTTAACTTGGTTGTTTGGTTAAATGCTCCTGCGTCATACCCAGGGTCTAGATCTAAAGAGAGTCCATCTCTAAAGTAAAAATGAGTTTTTGCTTGCTCTAAATCTGATTTAAAATTTAATGCAAGTCTATAAACAAGAGGCTGAGGGCCTAAAACAAAATCTCCAGTACCTGTGGTGGTACGCATAGCTGCTGTGAAATTTAGCGCTGTGTCTGTCGTGTTTTCTGCCGCTACCCAAAATGCCTGGCCAGGCGCAATGTATGTTGCTGAGGTTGTATTATTGTAAATAGTATATCCAGAGCCATCAGCAGCCCAACCATAGATTGATAGAAAATTACTATCAATAACACTAGCGTTCACACTCAAAAAATTATTAGAAGCGTGGGCATTTGTGTTAGCGTTAAGATAAGAAGGAAAAGGATTAGCAACTAGATTCCAACGACGGCCGCCATTACCATTGCCACTTTTATTGATGATAGACTGTGTTTGATCGGTGGTGGCAATAGATCCTGTAAAGGCCATTGTAGCTCCACTAGATGTAGCCATTTGATAACCGCGTGCTATATCAAAATTACCAGCACCTCCAACTGTAGATGTGGTGTAGTTGGTCCAACTATCGTCAGTGTTGTCATGGTATCCAACTGCATAGGCAGACCCATTGGTTGCAAGTACTGAACTATTAGTGGTAACAAAATCATTAATCGAAAGCCCATCAACAGGAGAACCAACCAAATCCCATTCACCCGTGCCTACCGTATTAACATAACGATTGTAAACAATGTCACCAGATGATGAACCACTTATACCATTACCTACTATTATAGAAGAAAAATTATCTGCGGTGGAGTTTAAAGTAACAGTACCTGTGTTGGTGAAGTTACCAGAAACTGTTATTGAAGCGTCTTCATTAATTGTAAGAGTAGCGCCAGAACCAACAGTTAAGTTTCCTTGGGCTAAGGTTGTTGCAGTAAATAATGTTACCGCTAAAAATGCGAATATATTTTTCATTAGTTAGTATTAAATTTATTATCAGTTAATTTATAATTATAAAAATAGAAAATTAATTGTCAGTTAATTAATAATTACAAAAATAGAAAATTAATTTTTAAACACAAGTATAATAGTGATTCTTAATAAGGCGATTTTTACATCGCTTTTAAGCGGGCTGTAAACTCTCTTAACCTATCTAAATCTTGCAGAAATAAGTTCGATAATTGGCCTGCACCCGATACAAAACAAATCAAAAGCAAGCTAAAACATAAAGCTTGCTTTTTTGTTTTAGTAAATTGTTGGTTTTCAAAGCGAAGCTTTGGAAAAGAGTAGATATCTTAGTAGTAAGATTTGTTTCTTTTTCTATTTGCCATAAATGTTTTTTTGATACACTGAATGTAGAGTTAAACTT
>CAZAIL010000308.1:0-1607 GCA_964485155.1 uncultured Flavobacterium sp. | reverse complement strand
ACTTACCAGTCTATCTTTAGCTAAAAATCTTATAAATAAAAAAATAAATGTACACGTTTATTACAAAAAGACAGCTAAAAATTTTTCATCTAGCAGGACAATAGGAGTGTCAAAAAACAATTTAGAGTTTTTTGAAAAAAGCATCAATAAGTTGCCAAAAAAGAAAATGTGGGGAATAAAAAGAATAGAAATATATTCTGAAAAACTAACGAAAGATAGAATACTGGATTTTGAAGATAATAAAAAAAACTTATTTTATATGATAAAAAACGATGTTCTTTATAAACTCCTAAATGATAAATTATCAAAAAGTAAACTATTTAAAAAAAAATTAATAAAAAAAAATTTTTCTTATGGCAAATTACTAAAGACAAACAATTACGATTTAATAATTAATTGTGATCAAAATAACGAAATTTCAAAGAAATATTTTAATCAAAAAATTGAAAAAGATTATAGAAATTATGCATATACAACAATTTTAGAACACAAGAAAATAAAAAACTATTCAGCTACTCAAGTTTTTACCAATCTGGGACCAGTTGCTTTTTTGCCAATATCAAATACGAAAACTTCAGTAGTTTGTTCACTCGACACTAGCAAAAAAAATTATAATGATAATCAGGTATTAGAATTAATAAATAAAAATAATCCAAAATTTAAAATAAAAAAAATTCATAATCTTTCTAGTTTTGAATTAAAATCATCAAATTTACGAAAATATTACCATGAAAATATATTGGCATTTGGTGAATTGCTTCACAGGATTCATCCATTAGCTGGTCAAGGCTTTAATATGACCATTAGAGATATAAATGCTTTATCCGAAATTATTCAAAATAAAATAGACCTAGGATTGCAATTAGATACTTTTGTTTTAAAAGAATTTCAAAACAAAACAAAAAATAGAAATTTTATGTTTTCTAATGGGATAGATTTTATCTATGAATTTTTTAACTTTGATAAAAAAAATAAAGGAAAAAATATAAATAGAATTTTAAAGTATTTTGGTAGTAATAAAACTTTTACGAATTTAGTTATTAAATTTGCGGATAAGGGGCTAAGTATTTAATAATTACTGTATAGTTGTATTATCATAATTATCGTAACTATAGGATTTTAAAATCTCTGCAATTTTATTTTTTCTTATTTTTAAATTTTCACTTTCTAATAAAATCTGTTTTTCTTCTACCGAAAAAGGAGAGGCCATAGCCAAGGCATTTATTGTCTCATTCAAATCTTGTTTTTCTAGTGATTTCCAATTAATTACATATCCTTTTTTTTCAAATAAGGATTTCAAATCTTTAAAAATTAATTCAAGGTCCGAAAATTTTAATTCTTCTTTAGGAAATTTCAAATCAGCTTGGTAGTCATTAAAATTAACTACACACTCACGATATGGTTTATTATTTTTAACTTCTTTGACAATATTGAAGCGAGTTACACCACTCAGTTCAATTAAATATCTACCGTTAATGTCTTTAAAACTAGTAATTTTTCCTAAACATCCAACATCATGCAATTCTGGAATAGAGTCAATTTTATTTTTTTTAGGTTGTATTAACCCTATCATTTTATTTTTTTGCATGCTGTCATTAATCATTTCA
>CAZAIL010000307.1:0-1612 GCA_964485155.1 uncultured Flavobacterium sp. | reverse complement strand
TAGATTTAAACTTGGAAGTTATAATTTTAGTTGGAGAGGAGCAGCGAGTGCGCCTCGATGGCCGCCCGCGTTGCTTCATTGATACATTCGGTGGGACGAGTCTTAATAAAAAAGAAAATCAGCTTTTAGGGACTTACTGAGTTTTAGATCAACAAAGGTTTCACCAAGCATTATCTTATTGCCATTTGTCTGGCGTATGTCCGAAGAAAGTAGAGTTTCTTTTTGATAGCTACCAGAGAAAATGCGACTATCGAAAAGCTATTTAACGTCGTCAAAGATTCTATTGATATCTTTAGGGGCGCATGTTCTTAAGCAAGCGTCGCAGTTCACGTGTTTTAGTTTGAAGCTTTCCTCATGTTCTAAAAAAGCTTGATCATGTAAAAAGGAAACTTAACTGGAAGTCACATTGTCTATTTCACAGACGAAAAGCTTGTTGGCTTCAAAATTTGACTATTTATGGAGGCAATAATTTGACCATCTGCTTCCGTGGCAGCTCTTTTTTTTAACCATTCGGGGTCTTTGCTGAATGAATTCCATTTATTGTCTCTATCTGCCAAGGACTCCCATTCAATGAGATAATAGAGCTGCTGATTTGAACCTCCAATTCCTACTGTCCAAAAGCCAGCTTGCTTGATACCGTACCGATCCCAGAGACTTAATGTTATGTTTTCAAAGCGGTCTAGGAGTGCGGGTAGTCGCCCTGGGATGCAGTCATAAATTCTTAATTCATAGATCATATTTTTGGTCCTATACTAATTTTATTTTCCTTTGGTAAACGTCTACGCGGAATCAACTTATCAGCGCAACAAACCAGAGATACTATAAGAATAGCTGGATTGGGGTACTGAAGCCAACGTATTTTTTGGGCTTCATGTTAATCTTCTCGATGATCTCGGCCACATCTTCATCACACAGATCATCGATGGCTTTTCCCTTTCGGACGTATTGCCGGATCAGACAGTTGGTTTTTTCGTTGAGACCCAGCTCCCAAGAGTGATAGGCATGTTGAATAAGCCCCTAGGTAGTCAGATCGCGTTCGATCTCTTCACGAGAAGAAAGTTCTCTCTGCCGGAGTCCATAGGTCGAGGTTAGAAGTCTATCCCAATAAGGCTTAATATAATCCCAGATTGCCTCCGTGACAACCCACGCTATTTTATTGGCAGCCTTGGTGACAACAGTAAATTGCGACTTCCGCAGCATGAATAATTTTGAAGCCTTACATTTACCAAATGATAAAATCATCTAATTTCACTTTTGAGACAATTTATATGAGCTGAATATCGTTAATTTTGCTGTTTTCGATAGCGCGAGCATAAAATAGATCCATTGCAGTATCAATATCCAGTGCTGTAATTTCATCCACTTCAAAGTAGTGGGGATTAGGTCCAAAATGATAGTTCCACATAGGAATATTTTCTACAGCAGCAATAATAATTCCACATGTAAAAATATAATATGGCGGTAAATCTTCTGAATTTACATGTTCGATGCCCGTTTTAAAATTTACCGGACCTTCCTTATCCATTAAAAAATTTTCAAATTTACTTTCAGTTATAAGAGAGTCGCATTTATTTTCATTAAGCTTCAACAGGAAAGTTTCTATTGCATCTTT
>CAZAIL010000306.1:0-1614 GCA_964485155.1 uncultured Flavobacterium sp. | reverse complement strand
AGCTAAGTCAGTCACAGTGGAATAAGTGCGAGTAGTGATTTCGCATCACGTAATAAAGAAACACATATAACTTTCATTCTTAGTTGTAGCAGTGACTATTTAGTTGCTTATCCTCAAAAAGAATAAAAAACTTATGAAATAAAACTTTTAGAGATGAAATTAATTTTTAAATGTGTAAATATAAGATATGAAAATGTTTATAAATATCATAAAGTTTTTAATTTTACTTTTACTTCCCCTTCTTCTCTTCCTTATAAATGACGTATTAGCAGTATTTTCGATGCTCTTGTTATGGGGGTATCTTGCTTTTTGGGTTTTAAGAGGGATATGGCGTTTTATTTTAGGAATAATAACCAGTGACGAACAAAAAGAAAACGCTTCAGCAGAAAAAAGTACTTCGCCAAAAGAAGATACAAAGACCATAAAAGAATTACATGAAGAAATTAAACAAGAAGCAAAAGATGCATATGATAATGCAGATAAAGAGAATTCCAGAGATCTTAAACTTTTTAATCTCCGTTTAGAAAGCGCTTTGGAATTTGGAGAAGTAATAAAATTAATACAAACATCAAAACATTCATTGGTAAGACTTCTAACCGTATACATGTTTCTGGAGCAATTAAGTCCAAACTTTCAAAATACCACTTCTTCTCTGGGTAAATTTTTATACCGTTTTGCAAAACAAGAACTATCACCAGAAGAATGGGAGATTAATCTTCTTGGAAACTCAGATGATGATTTAGACCTAGAAGACCCAGACAGTCCTTTTGTAGCATTGTTATGGAATGATATGCTTGAAGACAGAATATCTACTTCACTTAAGCAATGTCCAGATCAAGAAATGAAAAGTACCATGTGTGCAAGTTTTTGTGCGGAGTTAGTTTTAGAAATAGAAGATGATGACCTAATAAACAGGTTTACTTCTTTAGCAAGGACAGTATTAAAAGATGAAGATTTATTTTCACCTTCAACAGAAACAACACTAATATCTATTGAGTTTTAGATGAACCTTTCCGATAAAGAAAAAAAATATATCGAGAGGATTGTCGAATCAGATGGAGACATTGTTGTAGAAGCGATGATTGACATAATCAATAAAAAAAGAAACGATGATGAAAAAGTTGAATTAGCAGATGTAGTTACTTTTATTGAAGAAATATCAAGTTCTAACAAGAAAGACAATAACTTAAAGAGCAAAACAACAAGTTCTAAAAAAGAATCAAAACAACTAAAAAGAGCAAAAGCACTTCTTGAAATTGAAGATTTAGACAGTCAGGTCAATGACATTGGTTATATTGCGCTTGGAGTCCTGCAAGAGGCAATCCCAACACTTCTCGAGATATTAAAACCTTCACCTCCGGTGGATTACACTATTATATCTGGTAAAACTCAGGCATATTTAGAACAAGAAGTAAAAAAATATATGAGTGTTGGATGGCAACCTTTTGGAGGAGTTGGCGCTGCTGCGTTTGGCATATCACCAGTTGCAGGTAACCAATATATACAAGCAATGGTTAAGTATCGCAAATAAACAATATTCAATTCTCTGTTAGAACTGAATCAGTCACGGTAGACTAGATTTGGATGTACCCCTTTTTGAGGACTAAAGATGAA
>CAZAIL010000305.1:0-1614 GCA_964485155.1 uncultured Flavobacterium sp. | reverse complement strand
ATTAGTTTGTAGCACATTGCGAACCCCGGCCACTTGGTCGGGGTTTTTTTTTGTAAAATTATCGAGAGATTCACTTTGTTAATAAGTTCTTTTTTTATTAAATTCACGGCTAACAAAAATGAAATCCAATGAAAAAACAACTACTCGCTTGGGTCTTTTCCCTTGTAGTCATGTCTTGGTCAGGTACTCTTACTGCACAAGTATTGACCGAAACGTTCACTACTATCCCCAGTACTTGGACGCAGTCAAATTCCACAGGTAGCACTTCAGGTAATGCCTCTTGGAAACTAACAACATCAAACCCGGGATATGGTGCGTCTGGATATACAGATAATACTGGTACCACAGGATCCTATGCGATCTGGGTGGATGGTTCATCACCGTATCCTATGGATGTTTCAATTACTACAGATTCAATCGATGTAAGCACATTAACGTCGCCATCTTTAGAATTCTATTGGTTTAAGAACAATACTAGTACTTATGTTGGAAGTGCCATCTTGTCCGTAGATGTATATGATGGTCAAACCTGGAATACAGCTTGGTCGGGTCAAACAGATTCTGCAGGCTGGAGAAAAGTCCAGGTTGATATATCTTGTTTCAGCGGGTCTAATGACATCGCTTTAAGATTCACTGTTGCTAAATTTAACGGTAGTGCGTCATTTTATAATGATATCGTACTGGATGATGTTAAGGTTCAGGAATTACCAACAGGATTTAGCAACTGTGCTTCGCCAACGGCAATTGCAGTCGGTACTGTTACAGGTGGTTCTGCTACAGCAACCGTCTCAGAAGGTTGTAATTCAAGTGCAACGACCGAGGTCATTTATGGCCTAGCTGGTTTTAACGCATCTAATTCAGGTACGTCTGTAACGGCTTCAAGTGGTTCAGCGGTATTAACTTCGTTAGCTTCGTCTAGCACTTATGAGGCATATGCAGTAACGAGCTGTGGAACGTCATCTTATTCCGACACATTAGGGCCAGTTAGTTTCGTTACACCTTGTGCTGTAGTAGTTGCGCCTTACACTGAAAATATGGATGCTGTCTCAACAGGAAACAGTTCAGCTCCGAGTTTAGCTGTTTGTTGGGATTACTACAAAGGAGTATCAAATTCATCTGTTTATTCAACTTACCATTACACATATGGTTTCGTATCGAACTCAGCTTCGAATTCGTTAAGAACGTACAGATCAAGTTCTTCAACTTACGCAGGTGACAGTTCAATGTCAATGACTCCTGAGATTCAGGGATTAGATTCTGCAAATAAGATGTTAGAATTTTATGGACGTAAGGGTTATTCTTCTTATCCAGGAGAAGTTATCGTTGGTGTTACAAATGCTAATGGAGATGCGAGTAGTTTAAAAATAATAGATACTATCTATATGAATAATGACACGTTTGAAAAATACGTGTTATATCTAGATGCAGCAGCAGGTGTTGGAACAGGAGATTCTCGTGTTGCATTTGTTAGTATATGTAATGGTGTATATGATTATATGTACATCGATGATGTTTCTATATTAGATATTCCAGCATGTCCAGCACCTCTTAGCGTGGCGTTGACTGGTGCTACTAAAACGACAGCTTCAGCTTCTTGGTCGTCAAGTTCAGCTG
>CAZAIL010000304.1:0-1641 GCA_964485155.1 uncultured Flavobacterium sp. | reverse complement strand
TGCTGTATCCAAATAACGAGCAAGAAAAACTTTGTCAGACATTAATCCTAAGTATCTTTTGACGGATGAAATATTAAAATTAGGATTGATTAAACGTAATTCTTTTATCTTTTCTTTACCGCTTTTCATATCACCCTGAAGGCCCTCGATAACACTAAGGGCGACTAATGCTCGTGATTTTTCTCTAAGGTTTACAGCTCCCTCCGTCTCGTTGGCCAATAACGCTGTAAGAACAATTTTTGCTTCTTCATACTCTCCCATCATTATTAGTGCCTCCGCAAGGCGATTTACGTACCACGCAGGATGGAATGGTGTAAGGCGCATAGATTTTTTGAACATATTCTTTGCAGCTTTTGGGTCACCAGTAAGCAAGAAAATGTTACCAGCACCAGATAAAACATCGCCAGAGGGTGCTATCTCGATGGCTTTTGCAACTTTTTGTCTTGCCAGTTCAGGTTCTCCTGAGAACAAATTCATCCAAGCACCCAACACCAAAGACATACCATCACCCATGATTTCATGCGCTACTTTGGCATATTGCTTTCCACTTGCTATCGTTTTTTGTCTGTCCTTGGTTATGCCCATCATGAGCTCTGCGAAATTCAACCAACCCTTGGTAACGTTTGCTGGGCCACTATCATTGTTTTTGCTATAAATTTGCTCTGCTAATCCTTGAGCGGCCAAATAGCCGTCTTTAGAACCCAGCAACATATTTTGTCTAAAGCGCATTACATCCCGCATTTCTTCCACAGAAGAAAATTTTGACGCTCCTTGCCCAATTAGGCTGGAAAGTAAATTAATTTGAAAGTTTTCAAAAATATTTGCCGTAATTTGATCTTGAAATAGGAATAGGTTGTCAACCTTTCCATCCATTTGATCGACCCACACATTATTTTCGTTCGCCGCATCAACCAGTTCAACATTAACCCGAAGGTTTTCACCCATTTGTTGTATTGAACCAGTAAGTAAATATTTCACCCCTAACGCTTTTGCAATCTTAGCTGGATCAGCAAGGGTTTCGGCAGCCTTTTTGGCAGAGCTGTGCGAAATAACAAATATTTCTGACGAGCGTGACAGTGCATTGGTAATATTTTGCGTCATTCCCAAGCTTATATATTCCTTATCTTGGTCTTCAGAATGATACTTGAAAGGCATTATAGCAAGGGAGGGTTTTGATGGCAGCTCATAAGCAAAATCAGTCGAAGCGATGTTATTTTTCAGCAACTTATTTTGAAAAAATACAAATACTCCTACAAGTACAATCAGACTTATAATGCTAGCGAAAATGATAACTTTTTTTTGTAAAGAACCTTGAGGCAACCTACGTTTTTGCGACTGATTTAAAAGTAGATCAAAAGCATGAAACTCATTTTGCTTTACCTTTTGAACACCAAGATCATTGAAATCAAACTTAGTCTTCCCTTTGACGAAATCATGGATGACCTTTGAAACCGTAATACCGTTCGGTTGAGCTAAAGCTTCAAGTCTGGCAGCTATGTTTACCCCGTCACCAAGTAGGTTGTCCTTCTCTTTAACAACATCACCTGAGTTGATACCTATGCGGAATTCAAGTTTAGCCGTGGTATCTTCTAAGGCGTTTCGTGTTTGTATAGCATTCTGGAATTCAACCGCACATTCAAC
>CAZAIL010000303.1:0-1652 GCA_964485155.1 uncultured Flavobacterium sp. | reverse complement strand
AAACTCACAATACTTTCCTCATAATCCAAATCAATGGCGAAAGAGCCGACACCATCAACCGCCTCAGAGGAGTATTCATTTAGATAAAGTGAAACTTTAGTTGTATCACCGACAACAGTTTTTGAAATTGATACCGCAGATTGATCACCAAATGTTACGTAAAAAGTATCACTGACAGTAGCATTAGAAGTGTCTGTTGCTGTAACATTAATTTTAATACCGCCAGTATCACTACTTGAAGGTGTGCCTGTAAAAGTCCGAGTGTCAGCATCAAAAGTCAGCCAAGATGGCAATGCATTGCCGTCGGACAAAGTGGCTGTAAAACTGAGGCTATCGGTTTTATCTACATCCAAAAAAACATTCGCGTTAAATTGGAAGTTGAGTGAACCTCCTTCAACAATAATTTGGTCTGCCATAGCATTTGCAACAGTTGGTGCGTCGTTAGTGTCTTCAACCGAAACAGTCATAGCTTTGGAGAAGGCTTTTCCTCCTGGATCCTGTGAGCGGACTGTTATATTATATTCAGACTTAGTTTCATAATCAGGCTGCGCGATTAACGACAATACACCCGTCGCGGCATCAATGCTAAAGGCCGCATGATCAGTGCCAGTCGCTTTGGCAATAGCATATTTAAATACTGCTCCCACTGCTTCATCAGTATCCGTCGTGCTCAACGTGCCTACAACCCATGGACTTGCGGCAGCCTCACTTATTGCGCTTACATCAAGTGCTATCTCAGTTGGCGCTTTATTAGTGATTGAGGCTTCCAGCGCCACTCCGTCAGCATTAGCAAAAATAATGGTTCCAGCACCGCCATTCACAAGATCCTTGGCTGCGGCATTAACTTGGTCCCTTAAAACCTTTGAGGTTGAGAGGATATCTTTTGTTGCGGCACTTTTAAGGTTTGTATCAGTAATAGCTTTGATCTTGCCATTTACAAATCCAGTCGCTTTGACCGTTTCGGTCATAGTCAAAGCAAACTCGGTAGGCCTTATGTTGAGTGTTTCACCTGCAGCTATTTCTGCATCTGAGAGTGCCACCACTTTAGCTTCAATTTTTGATTGGATCGCAGTTAATTCTACCGAGTTAGCTAAATCCAGTTTCTCCTTTGCTGCAGCCTTAACTTTTATTTGCTCGGCAAGTGACTTTAAAGCAGCTTCAAACGCTGCCAGAGCACCCACACCTGAGCCCTCGGCTGCGGCCGCAAAAGAATTCACAACATTTAAGATTTGCTGATTGGCTTTTTCGACAGCCAGAGCCTTAGCTGGGTCGACACCAGCGGCGTGGGCACTAAATGTTAAAGGGTTCATGTCTGCGGGTAATCCAAGAACGTCCACCACTTGCTCTGCTGTTAGATCTCCATCCTCCATCAAGGTTGTGGTGGGCGTCACCATTGATGAGTTCGATGGCGCCTTGAGAGTAACTCCAGAAAGTACAGATCCAGATACCGTATCAATCGTAAGGTCATCAGTCACAGCAACAATTGAATAATTTTCTTGGGTTGGTGTCAGCGAGTAGCTACCGTCCGAAGCTGTACGGTCAAAAGGCTCATTGCCGTCTAATATTCCATTATTATTATAATCAAGAAAAGCAATCGCGTTCAGCAGAGGCCCATCCTCCACTCTACCAATAGAGGGGCTGAGGTTTTGGAT
>CAZAIL010000302.1:0-1666 GCA_964485155.1 uncultured Flavobacterium sp. | reverse complement strand
CAGTTTCTAAAAAATAAACTTATAACTTATAGAAACCGTCTTCTTCGTATTTTTTTTAATTGCTGGCCTGTCCACCCAAGGAACACCTAGTCCGCAATGAAATTCTCGATACAAGACGTCCACACAAGGTCTCTCGTGAACATTACCGCCCAATCCAAATAAATTAGTTATTCCAATTTCATATGTACTTTTTTTCTCGATAAAAACTATGCTAGCACCCAATTGTAGTATTGATTTTATACTGTAAACATCGCTTTTGTAGCCATTATCAAAATACCACGGGACTTTCATAGTTATTGATGGGGAAATCACGAAAAGTCCTATGCCCGAGATATTTAGTTCCAAACCTTTTGACGCATAATAATTGCTTACGTCAAAATAATCACCGTTTAATGCCGTGAATTGCCCTGTGTAAGGAGCCGTAAAGCGGTGCTTACTCGTTCCTGAATAGGGAAAGATATAAAACTCAGCGTAAGCTTGGGTTGGGGCAATGGATATTGAGAGAGAGGCCACGGCCAATATTTTATATATAAACTTTTTCATCGGCTTAATAAGTTGGGTACGGAAAAGGTGTAGGAAGAGGTGTAAGTATTTGACCATCGATAATTACGTCTTTTGTGGGAGAAACAGGTGGTTTCTCCCAATAGTTATCACATCCCAGGAATACACAGGCACTGATTAAGAGAACCAAAAATTTGGAACTCATTTTGGAACTATATTACCTAATGGGCTTAGCGCGCCTAAAATATTTAGCTTGCCATGTCCATAAGTTTCATCCACGCCGGCTACTCCCAAATCCTCTGCAGTTTGTAACAAAACTTGTTTCAACTGGGGGGATGTTAAACTAGGAAATTTATGCCTTACCAAGGCAGCGGCTGCAGTGACGCGTGGCGCAGAAAATGACGTTCCGGCGGCGTCACCAGAAGAAATTATATCATCATGCGCAACAATAAAATCATCTTTAAGATTGCCTGCTATTATGGAATACGAAGCTATATTATTAGAACCATCAGTAAGCGAACCAGCAAAGATCGAATTCACACCCATCGTCCCTCCTGCTTCTCTTACTGCATTTGTATAAGCGCCTTGTACGGTACAGTATTCCAACTTTTTCCCTGAACATTTTAAACCACTATTTCCCGCTGCGTAAACAATTAATGCCTTTTTATTATTTTCAGCAGTTTGATCAAAGTTTGATATGAGATCGGCTACGTGGCTGTCAAAACTCTCATATTCGGCACCATTACTTGAGTCAAACCTATCAGTCCCCCAAGATGCATTTATTATATGATAATTATTAGCTTCAAAATGTTGCAATGCTTGGTCGGCCGTCATTGCTTTGTCGCTACCGAGCATATCTATCATACTGACCGTTGTTTCCGGAGCAATTGAATCAATCACTAAAAATACCCAATCGCCGTGATTATCACTTTGACTATTGGAAATAAAGTCATCGGCAATACCAACCTTAACCCCTTTGCCAGTCCAACCTAGCTGCCAAATGGCTCTGGCTCCTGTATCGCGTGTTGCAATCGGGTCTACTCCTGTACCGTTAAGTGCATTAAGTGCTCCTGCCAAATTGCTGTAAGTTGTTCCGCTTGGACTTGTGTAAGGGAGCGAAGAAGTACTTGAGAAGAGAGCAGTATCTGCTGCACTTTCACTAGAC
>CAZAIL010000301.1:0-1667 GCA_964485155.1 uncultured Flavobacterium sp. | reverse complement strand
TGCTGAGGATGGAGCTGTGGTTCGGCAGGATAAGTTTAGATTGTGCTGATGCTGTGCAAGTGAGGGGGAGGCAAAAAACAGCTGCTCTTTCATAGTGAGACGCAGATGGTTTGATTATCTGACAGATTATCAATCTGTCAGATTAAGGTAACCGTCTCGAACCGGTTATATAATTTATAGAGGTCGGGATGCTTTACTCGAAACTGATTTCGTTTCTTTGGTTTGCCACTTTCAATCTTTACGCCGGGGTCAAGAAATACCTCACCGCAGTGAACCAGTGCTAGAAATTTAAAGAAATCTGTCCCTATGCCTAATTCAATTTCGGTACCATAGCTGTATTGTCTTGGCGTTCCTTGAGCTATGGATGGGATGTATGCTGCTTGTGCGTGCTTTCTATTCCAATGGCTCAACAAATCTGTAAAGCGCCAACCTGCTGCAATATTTTGTAAGGGGTCTAAAAGTGCAACATACCCTCCCATGTCTAATATTTTTCCTGAAGCGCTATCATAACCTTCAACGACCAGAGAAAGTGTTGTTTTGGCGTGAGGGGGGCCACCCTGACGATAAATGCCACCAAAGTTTTGGCGGTCTAGTCGGCCCTTAGTATCAGGGTAACCGTATTCATCCATAAAGTTTGGAAACGAATTAGCGTAAATTCCAAACTTGGGTTCTGGCGTCATTAAAGTGACTGGAGTTTTGGGCCGCATGCGTGCGAAGCTATTTACCGCATACTGCTTTACTTCCCACCCCATGAAATCTGGCTCCGACCTACCATTTGGGCTGATGCCTAGTTCTGCTTCAAGTGTATATCCACCGCCGTTTGTCGCTGCATAGGGGCGTATCGATCCATCAGAAAACATCCTTTGCCCGGGTATCCAGCCCTTCTGATTGATTTGAAGAAGTCGATTTAGCAAGATGGCTTGGGGGCTGCGACCATCTGTAATTATCAGACGAGTAAAATTTAAGAAAACGCCCTCCTCCGAAAACTCACCTGCCGCATTAAATGCTTTTACGACTGCTGACTCTGCATGAGCAGCATATGCGAAGACCGCACCGTTGGGCTTAATACCGAAGAATAATACCCGCCCATGATCACGGCTCGTCATCAAATCATTTGGTGCATTCGTTGATCCTCGTAAAAAACCAGACATCCGTACTTCGGGGTACTTTGGATAAAGGATTAACTGGGCATTTGGAGCTCGATTAATACCTTGGTTGTCAACCCAATAAAGCTCAACGGGTGCTTTGTCTCGGCGACGAACTGATCCAGCCTTTTTGGTATAATCAGTCTCGATATCTTTATGAGGAATGATGTTTAGGGCATCAAACCCACCTCCAAGATACACTTGGTTTTTTGAATTATCATTTGGTGAAAGTCGTTTGGCCAGAAACTGAGTTGCACCAAGCTCTTGCATTGCTTCCAGCAGTTCATTTAGCGATGTAAACATTATATTCGGCCCGTACCTTCAGGGAACTTTAAGGAAGAAGACAATTTGTTGTTGATAGTGTCAACGAAAGATCAAGCCGTAGTAATCTTACTGCGTTTTAAGCTAAGTGAAGCGACTACATGAGGAGCCATTATGCGAGCCACCTCTTTGAATACAGGAACTGCGACAGAGTTGCCAAATTGCCGGTATGCTTGGGTGTCGCTGACTGGTATTTTGAAA
>CAZAIL010000300.1:0-1673 GCA_964485155.1 uncultured Flavobacterium sp. | reverse complement strand
ATAACTTTTGATGCAGCTTTTGGAAAAAATGAATTTGAAATGAGAAAAGACATGCAAGAGCAAGCTAAAAAAATGTTAGAAGCCGCAGGTTATAAAAATGTTCAAGGATACGATAATGGCGGTAAAGCCATGGGATTAGGAATTCACGAAATGGGAACTGCAAGAATGGGAAAAGATCCAAAAACATCTGTTTTAAACAAACACAATCAAATACACGCATGTAAAAATGTATATGTCACTGATGGCGCATTTATGACTTCTTCAGGCTGTCAAAACCCATCATTAACCTATATGGCTTTTACTGCCAGAGCAGCGAATCATGCTGCTAAAAATTTTAAAAAGAACGCTTAATAAACCAACATATGAAACGTAGAGACGCATTAAAAAATATAGGATTTGCTGCTGGTTTTGCAATTATAACACCAAGCATTTTTAGTATGTTGCAAGGGTGTACTGGTGATTCTGTTACATGGATTCCAAACTATTTAACTTCAGATGAAAAAATATTTGTAACAAATTTAGCAGATGTTATGATTCCAAAAACTGCTACTTCACCGTCGGCAACTGAAGTAAATGTTCCACAATTTATTGACAAATATATTGATGAAGTTTTAGATACCGATGATCAAGAAATAACCAGAGCAGCGTTTGTAAAAGTAATTGCTATTCTAAGACCAGATGCAACAGCTGATTTAGGAGATACAACATCGGAGCAATACAAAACATTATTGGATGATCATATGCTTTTAAAAGGAGAAATTGATCAAGAAAGAAGTGCAAATCCAGAAGCGCTGTTGATGACAACTTCTGAATTTTTGAATCAGTTAAAATGGATGATTATTAATGCCTATAAAAATTCTGAAGAAGTAGGTGAAAATATCTTAGCCTATGATCCTGTTCCTGCAGCTTACTATTGTGGTGACTTACAAGAATTAACTGGAGGAAAATCTTATTCACTTTAAGAACTATGAAGTGTTTTTTTTATAATATCGCTTTAATTATTATTTTATGCACTAGCTACAGTTGTAAAAAAAGCACCTCACTTAAAATTAAAAGTGATGTTAATTCATCCGAAAATTGGAAATCACTATTTAATGGTGAAAACTTAGATGACTGGATCGTAAAAATTAATGGCTATAAATTACATGACAACCATCTTAATACTTTTAAAGCTGAAAACGGCATAATAAAGGTATCCTACGACCAATACGATAATTTTACAGATGAATATGGTCATTTATTCTATAAAACTCCTTTTACAAATTATAGGTTGAAATTACATTACAGATTTGTTGGAAAGCAAATAGCTGGTGGTGAATCTTGGGCTAGAAAAAATAGTGGTATTATGATCCATAGCCAAGCTCCAGAAACCATGCTTTTAAAACAAGGGTTTCCCTTATCTTTAGAAGTACAACTCTTAGGAGGAGTTTCTCCTGGTGAGGCTCGCCCTTCTGGAAATTTATGCACTCCTGCTACTCATGTAGTTATGAATGGTGAGCAAATTACAGAACATTGTATCATGGCAGATTGTAAAACCTATTATGGTGATGAATGGATAGAAGCGGAAGTTCTTGTAAACAATAATTCTATTACTCATTTTATTGATGGGAAAGCTGTAATTACCTATTCTATGCCAACTATTGGCGGAGATTTTTTAGACAGCACTTCAAAAG
>CAZAIL010000299.1:0-1685 GCA_964485155.1 uncultured Flavobacterium sp. | reverse complement strand
ACTTTAGAGATTCACTTCTTGTCAAACATACGTAACAATCAAAGCATGACGAAACGCTTCAAGCCTCAGTACCTGCCATACAATGATGCAGCACATGCAGTAGTGGAAACACTTGCTGCGAAGCTAAGCCTGACGCTCAATGCCGCCACAGGAGCCAAGCACAAAGCCATTCTCGCATCGTTCTTGTACTGTGTGCAGGAAGCTGGGGTGGGTGCTTTCCTTAATTGGTCAGGCGGTACAACGAGCCAAGACACCACAGGCTTTAGCTTCTTCCCAGCAGCAGGTGCAGCAACAATAAAGTCCGTGAGAGCCAAGCTTGTTGATGCAGGATACATTACCAATCATGATGACCTCCCGTCTGGTCTTGCTGAGTGGTCTAACAAAGAAGCAAAGAAGCTTATGGGCTTTGAGCAAGCAGAACGCATCAAGCAAGCCAACACATACCGCATTAACGAGATGCCCCTGTTTGATGATCCACGCCTTGTCTCAGCGCAGTTTGTGGACGCCCAGCGCCCTTACGTGATGGTTAATCAGCCTGAGGAATACACAGATAAATTTGAGCGTAAGGCAGCTAATCGTAAAGCTCCCAAGCTTTCTTACAGCGAGGTCTACAAGGGCAAGCAAGGACGCCAAGCTTCTGCTGCAGCTAAGCCCGTAAAAGAGATGAACGCTTTCTGGGCCAAGCATCCTTTAGTCTTACCAGCCACAAACGCTGACAAGGCTAAACACTTCGCATGTGCTACTCGCATCTTTCACAATGGGAGCCTGATCAGCGGTGGTAGATGGTACGGTGGTTGGACTAATCTCAAGTCACACAAGCGGCTGTATATGCGTATAGATGATGAGCCTATATGTGAGATAGACCTCAACGCCAGCCAGCCCACACTGTTTAGTTCTTTACTTGGAATACGGATGAACGTGGGTGGCGACACTTGGACAGACGTTTATGCATCCGTAGTTGAAAGACTAGGCGCAGATGAAGAACTAACCCTACTGCGTAAGATGGTGAAGCAGGTCTTAGTGGAGATGATTGGATCTGGTAATCATAGGCGTCCTAACCCAGCTACCACTGAAGCACCAAAGACAAAGTTGGACTTTAGTGAGCTACAACTATTCTTTGATACAGACCATTCTAGGCAGTTGTATCACGACATACAGAGTGCAGCACTAGAGGTGTTCCCTGCACTTAAGCAGTTAGACACATCCTATCTAAATAGCACTGGATTCCTATCATACCATGAGGCTGAGATACTTACGCTTACGTTGTTGAAGCTAAAAACATTAGGCGTTGTTGCCTATGGTGTCCACGACTGTGTTGTAGTCAAACAGCAAGACAAAGATATAGCAGTTGAAACGTATAGAGAGATAATACGTAACTATGTAATCAAGTATCAAAGAGACAATAAACACCCACATCTTAACATCAAGGTAAGTATAACTATTGAGCAGTCTGGCTTGGACAAAGTTAAACTTGCTGGTTGCTATATATAAGGTGAGGCCAGCCTTAAGCCGACATCATAGCTGGGTCAGGCCTTGAGGGCCTTCCCACTGCCTAAGTTAAACTAAAGGAAGGTAGTACTCTATAGTCATAATCTATATAATATATTATTTACAGTATCTTATGGTAAATATGCATCTTTATAAACACATTAGCTTAACTAGAGTTTAGCTCTAAGCGTTAGGCT
>CAZAIL010000298.1:0-1689 GCA_964485155.1 uncultured Flavobacterium sp. | reverse complement strand
GAGGACTTTCTCAAGAAAATATAATACAAATAGATTGTGATAAAATTGTTACAGCCTCAAATGTATTTAAAAATATAAATCCAAAGAGACAAATAAGAAATCTTCAAAAAATACTAAATAATTAATTGTGAAAATTTCCCCCCAAAAAAAAATAGCACACAAATTAATTGAAAAACTTTATGAGGATAATAATTCCTTATCTGTGACATTAACCGGGTCATATAGTGATCATTTTGATTTAGATAGAGCTGGAGATATTGATATTATTATAATTTGTAAAAACCTTGATGAACTATATTTTAATAGATGTATAAAAAAACTTAAAATAATAAAAAAAAAATACCTAGATAAAAATAAAAGTTTAATAATAAATACAACTTTTGGCCCAATCAAATTTTACCAAAAGGACACGATAGTTTTTCACTTAATGATATATGATTTAAAGTCTCATATAAATCACACAATAAGAAGCCCCTTTACCTGTTATGATTGGGAGAGAAGTAAAGTATATTTAGGGAAAAGTTTAAAAGAATTAAGTCCAGTTTTTAAACTACAATTAAGAGATTTTTCTGAAGCAAGAAGAAGCACTCAAGAGTATTTAAGAGATATATCTAATAATAAAATTTCTTATAGAGAATATGAATTTAAAAATAACAAGGTAAAATTAAAAAAAAAATATTTTAACATTGATCAAGTAAATAGAAGAGATTTTATCTTTCATACAATTAAATTTATTTTAATAAATTATATAAAATATGAAAAAGAAATTAACATAAAGATTAAAGATAATATCATAGATAGCAAATTTTTAGAAATAGTTAAGAATAAAAAAGATCTATTCCAATTTAAAAAATTGAGATCTCTTAAAAAAATTAAAAGCACCAAAAAAATTAATGACCCACGTGATCTAGCTTTCAGGTTCATTAGTAAGTTTGATGAACATATTAAAAATAATGAGAGCAAAAATATTTATTTTACAAGACATAAAAAGTCATTATTAAACAACAAAAAAATTTTTTTAGGTCAAAAATTAAATCCAAAAATTATTAACAAAAAGATTTTACCTGAATTTAAAAAGATTAAATTTGATAAATGTTTTTCTAGTCCATCGACAAGATGTAAAGAAACAGCTTTATTAATTTGTAAAAAAAATAAAATTTTAATCGACAATCACTTAAAAGAAATTAATTATGGGAAAGCAGAAGGTTTAGAGTTTAAGGAATTTATAAAGAAATATCCTGATATAATAAATAAATGGACAGATGGAAAAGACCCAAAATTTCCAAATGGAGAGTCAACTCTAGACGTATTAATTAGATTAAGAAAGTTTATAAGAAAAGAATTAAACTACAACAAAGTAAAATCTAAAAAAAATATAATAATTTTCACACACAATGTGATGTTAAGATGCTTAGTAGGAAATTTTTTTAGATTAAAAAAAAAGGAATGGTTTAAAATTAATATTGAATACTTTAACTTACTAGAGTTTAGGCTTGAAAAGAATAGACTCATTTCAAATATTGATAGAAAAAAATTTTTGAAAATTTTTGATAAATTTTATTCAAATTAATTTGACAAATGTATAATATAGCCGCCTTTATAAAATTTAACAAAAAAATTGAAAATAAGATTTTACTTTAAAAGAGAAAAGTAAAAAAACTCTTTGGGGATCAAACATATTTAAATCAT
>CAZAIL010000297.1:0-1712 GCA_964485155.1 uncultured Flavobacterium sp. | reverse complement strand
TTTTGAAACATAACAATGCTTGTGGTTTCGCCGTTCGTGACACATTAGTAAATGCATACAAAGATGCGCTTGCAGGAGATCCCATCTCAGCTTTTGGAGGTGTTTTAATTAGTAATAAAATAATTGATTTGGATACGGCTAAAGCTATCCACTCCCTGTTTTGTGAAGTTGTTATTGCACCGGGTTATGAGAATGAAGCATTGGAGTTATTAAAACAAAAGAAAAATAGAATAATTCTAAGTCAAAAACAGATAGAGCTTCCAAACAGAACAATACGAACCTGCTTAAATGGTTTTTTAGTTCAAGATAAAGATTCAAAAACTGATCAACAAGAAGATTTAACAACTGTAACTATTACCCGGCCTTCAGATACTGATATTAAAGATTTACTTTTTGCCTCAAAAATATGCAAACACACAAAATCAAATACAATTGTATTGGCTAAAAATCAACAACTTTTGGCCTCAGGAACTGGCCAAACATCTCGAGTAGATGCATTAAATCAAGCCATTAATAAAGCGAAAAACTTTGGTTTTAATCTTGATGGATCTGTCTTGGCTAGTGATGCCTTTTTCCCCTTTCCAGACTGCGTTGAAATTGCAAATAATTCAGGTATAAAAGCAGTTATTCAACCCGGAGGCTCAATTAAAGATAAGCTGTCAATAGACTACTGTAATACCCATAAAATGTCAATGGTTTTTACTGGGGCTCGACACTTTAAACATTAATTCATAATTTTAACTATTCAATACAATTAAAAATGGGATTTTTTACAGAAGAAATAGCAATTGATTTAGGTACTGCAAACACCCTAATTATTCATAACGATAAAGTTGTTGTGAATAGCCCTTCAATTGTTGCTATTGATAGATCTAGTGGTAAAGTCATTGCCATTGGCCATGAAGCAAGTATGATGCAGGGAAAAACTCATGAAAATATTAAAACGGTAAGACCTTTAAAAGACGGGGTCATTGCAGACTTTAATGCATCAGAGCAAATGATTAATCATTTAATTAAAAGTATTCCCACTCTAAGCCGCCGCTTTTTTTCACCTGCCCTTCGAATGGTAATATGTATACCTTCTGGAATTACAGAAGTAGAAATGCGAGCAGTTAGAGAATCTGCCGAACGTGTTAATGGTAAAGAAGTTTATCTTATTCATGAGCCAATGGCAGCAGCGATTGGAATTGGAATTGATATTATGCAACCCAAAGGAAATATGATTGTTGATATAGGTGGAGGGACTACTGAAATTGCGATTATCGCTCTTTCTGGAATTGTTTGTGAAAAATCTATCAAAATTGCAGGTGATGTGTTTACAAGTGATATTATTAATTACATGCGAAGCAAACACAACTTATATATTGGAGAGCGAACGGCTGAAAAAATAAAGATTATTGTTGGAAGTGTAATGGAGGAATTAGAAAATCCACCAGATCAAATGTCTGTCCAAGGAAGAGATTTATTGTCAGGTAAACCAAAACAAGTAATGATCAATCATGCTGAAATTTCTAAAGCACTTGACAAATCTATAATACGTATTGAAGATGCCATAATGGAAGCTCTGACACAAACTCCACCTGAGCTTGCTGCAGATATCTATAATACTGGAATATATTTAGCGGGTGGAGGTGCTCTTCTAAGGGGACTTGACAAGCGTCTTTCCCAAAAAACAGATCTTCCCATTTATGTTGCCGAAGATCCTTTACAGG
>CAZAIL010000296.1:0-1717 GCA_964485155.1 uncultured Flavobacterium sp. | reverse complement strand
TGGTTTGGCAGAACAGCCATCCATTCCGACCGGAGGTTTGCTTACGAAGAGGCACAGCAAATTATAGACGACAATCATCCAGAAGGAGACCAAGCAACATTCTACGAAGAAATTAGAACTTTAGATAAAGTAGCTAAGATTATGCGCGGTCAGCGTATGGACAAAGGCGCTCTAAGTTTTGAAAAAAAGGAAGTTAAATTTCGATTGGACGAGAACAGTAAGCCGGAGGGCGTCTATTTTAAGATAGGCATGGCGGCAAACCACTTGATAGAAGAGTTCATGCTGCTAGCGAATAAAAGTGTGGCAGCATTTATTGGTCGCGCTAAGGACGGTGAGCCGACGGGCAACACGTTTGTGTACCGCATCCATGATGATCCAGACCCTACAAAACTTCAAGATCTTGGTGCTTTCGTACGCCAGTTTGGGCACGAGATAAGGCTAGGCAATAAAAAGACCATCACCCAAAGCATTAACAAGATGCTTACAGAGGTAAGAAACACCCCTGAGGCAAACATGATCGAGACCTTAACCATCCGCACGATGAGCAAGGCGAAGTACACTACTCAGAACATCGGGCATTACGGCTTGGCGTTCGATTACTATACCCATTTTACCTCTCCAATACGCCGTTACCCAGATGTCATGGTACATAGGTTGCTAGAGCATTATCTAGAGGGAGGGAAGTCACCACACTTTGGCACTTACGAAGAAGTCTGTGAGCGAAGTTCTGAGCGCGAAAAAGCAGCATCAAACGCTGAACGGGCGTCTATTAAATACATGCAGGCAGTTTTCTTAGAAAAGCACGTGGGCCAGACTTTCGCTGGTGTGATTTCGGGCGTAACGGAATGGGGCGTTTTTGTGGAATTGACAGATAATTATTGTGAGGGAATGATCAGAATTCGAGACTTTCGTGATGACTATTATACCTATGATAGTAAGAATTATTGCCTTTCCGGCGAGCGCAAAGGACGTAAAATACAGCTGGGTGATGCAATGACTATTTTAGTTAAAAATGTAGACCTCGAGCGTAAACAGATTGATTTTGAACCATATTCTAGAACAGAATCGTAACTTAATCCCCACAAAACCATTTTATTATGTCTACAGTTGAACGTTCAAAAACAATAGAAATTGCTGCTATCGCTATTGGAGCGTTAGCGATTGCCGTTTCGGCATATTTTATTTTCATGACAGAGGGCAACGCATTTAAAATGACGAACTGGGTGATCTCACTCGCGTTTGTAGTCTTTGTGGCGTACAACTTTGTAAATGTCAGAAACCTAAAAGGAGAACTCAATGAGCTGTCAGATAAAAACAACGCTTTAACAGAGAATCTTCAGGTGACTAAACAAAACTTAGCTCAGGCACAGTCTGACGTTGAGGTAATTAAGGCTGACTTAGTTTCTACACAAAACGACCTTCGTCACCGAGAAAAAGAATTGGAAGTCTTGCGTACTCAAAAAGAGCAATAACTTACTTTTTACCAAAGAAAGCCTTCAGCTTTTCTAAATCAGCATCTGTCGCGGCTTTTTTCTCTTCTTCATTTTGTTCTGCCTTCGCTTTCTCAGAGCCTACTTTTCGCACTGGTGGAGTGACCTGATATTGCTGTTCAGTTGTTAAGCTTGGCTTGGCGACACCCGTTGACTTTTTAACGGGCTCCTTTTTGAGAGGGGTCGAGCTGGCGACTTCATCAAGCTTTTCTTTTGAGGTCTTTTGA
>CAZAIL010000295.1:0-1747 GCA_964485155.1 uncultured Flavobacterium sp. | reverse complement strand
CTCTATACATGATAGGGTCTCTAAGTAACATGTTTGGGCTTGTCATATCTATTTTCGCACGCAAGATATGTTCCCCTTCTTGAAACTCACCATCTTTCATTTTTTGGAATAAATCTAAATTTTCGACTATTGAACGAGTTCTAAAAGGGCTATTGGTTCCGGGTTCTGTTGGTGTTCCCTTTTGTTCTCGCATCGCTTCTGAAGATTGACTATCTACATAGGCTTTTCCTTCTTTAACCATTAAAAGTGCCCAATCATAAAGTTGTTGAAAATAATCTGAAGAATACAATTCGTTTGCCCATTCATATCCTAACCATGTAATGTCATTTTTAATAGCATCTACAAATTCTTGCTCCTCTTTTGCAGGATTTGTATCGTCAAAACGAAGGTTTACAGGTGCATTGTATTTTTCTCCCAAGCCAAAACTAATTCCGATGGCTTTTGTATGACCAATGTGTAAATATCCATTTGGTTCTGGAGGGAAACGAAAACGTAAATTTTCTTTTGGCATTCCGTTTGCCAAATCTTCTTCAATAATTTGCTCAATAAAATTAAGCGGTTTTTTTTCTTCAGACATTGAGTTTCAACTAAAATTGAGTAGTCAAAATTAAGCAAAATAAGCGGATTACTCTGTGATTATAATTTTGATTACTTTAAGAAAAAAAAATATTTTTTTGTAGTAATTTTACCATAATAAATAAATAGATGGCTAAGAAACCAGATTTAGTAGTTTTTGATGAAGAAACGCAGCAATATGATGCAGCTATAAAACCCTATGCAACAAGTGCAAGTTCACCTGTAATTAAACCTTTAAATACAGCAACATGGAGAAATGATGGTGTAGATAGGGTTAACAAACAATTCAAAAGTAAGTTTGATGAATTGAAAAAGGACTATGAAGAAATGATGGAACAGTTTGAATACAATGATTTAGTTTACAATGCTAAATTTAATTTTGAGCCCATTATTGGAGAAGCTTATTATCTCTACAATAATAAAAAGGAAGAATCTTTTTTGTCGATTATCCCCCCAGATCAATGCAACTTTAACCATTTAGGGTCTTTCAGATTAAATTCTCAAAAAATGTGGGAGAAACTATAATGTATGGGAAAGATACAAGTAAACAATATTAAATTATACGCGCATCACGGTTGTCTAGATGAAGAAGCAAAAATTGGTTCTTGGTATCGAGTAGATATTGAAGTTGAGGCCAATTTGTCTAAATCTTCCTTAACTGATGAACTTATAGATACCGTAGATTATGTTCATTTAAACTTCATTGTGAAAGAAGAAATGGCCATTAGATCTAAGCTATTAGAGGAAGTTGCTAAACGTATATTAGATCGGTTTTTTATAGAATTGAAAATGATTATCAAAGCAACAGTAAGTGTAGCTAAAATAAATCCACCAATAGGAGGAAACGTTCAAGAAGTTGTAATTATTCTTTCAAAAGAACGTTAAGTTCAAAAAAACTTGGATTACTAGATAAATGATGTAAATTTGCAGTCTCAAAAAGGTGTCGTGGCCGAGTGGCTAGGCAGTGGTCTGCAACACCATCTACAGCGGTTCGAATCCGCTCGACACCTCAAAATAAAACCTCATCATATTGATTTTCAATATTTTGAGGTTTTTTAGCATCTTAATTTGTACGATTACTGTACTGCTAGAATATTTTAATGTGTTTTTAGTAAAAAATAAAGTTGTTTTTTAGATGTCATTTGGGGCATTGTAAGAATCAAAAAAAATC
>CAZAIL010000294.1:0-1756 GCA_964485155.1 uncultured Flavobacterium sp. | reverse complement strand
ACGGCAGCGAACAAAGCATAAGCGGCGCCTGAGTGGAGATGCGTCCCTAGAGGCGCACGAGATGCCAAAGCCCAAGGGAATGTGGTGGAGAACCTTCTATCGCCTTCAGATGGCTGCTGGGAGGGCGGAGAACCGTGCAGCGGATGACTTTATTATTGTGGCTAGGCGGTTGGTGAAGAAAAAACAATGCATCAAGGTTCAGACTTCACAATAAAGGTAATTCCACTCGTTGAGACATAAAAAACGCCGATATAAGTGAAGAAAATAAACATTTTCACATTTTACAACATCCTAATATAGTTTAGTAATTGTGAAGTGGCCGCCGTAATCAGTTCAGTTGTATTAGTTATGTTTATGCTTGGCTGTATTATAAATAAAGGTGGGCACTATGCAAAAGTTTTCAAACCATACCATTACAGCGTTAAAATCATATGTGTATGGCCTCAAATACCCACATAGCGACAAGCAATATTTTTATATAGGTAAAGGGAAGGGGAACAGAGTTTTTTCTCATATAAATCAAAAGATTAAAAGTGGTATAAAAGATCCTAAGTACGATATAATTCAGTCTTTAAAAAAGTTAGGAGGACCGGAAATTGATATTATTAGGCATGGCCTTACTTCGGACGAAGCATTATTGTTAGAAGCAACTTTAATTGATGTTTTCGGTGTGAAACAAATCACAAATAAAGTGAAGGGAGTGGACACAAGTAAATTTGGTATAGTGTCCGTAATAGACATTGAAGCAGCCTACAAAGGTAAAGAGTTCACGCGCAATATTACTGCTGTATGTTTTAAAATTTCGAGAGCTTGGCATAAAGATATGAGTGAGGAGCTTTTATATAATAAAATTAGAGGTAGTTGGTCTCTAAACATTAAAAGAGCAGAAAAAGCAGAATATGGAATTGGCGTTTATGGTGGCGTTATCCGGGGTATATACAAGATATGCAATTGGGAACAGGTCACACAAAATAAAAGTGGGTGTAGATATAAATTTAACGGTTATAAAGAAGAAAAATTACAGAAATATGTTGGATATAGTCTAAAAAACTATCCTGGGCACGCTGTTAGAGGGCCATTATTTTATTATAATAATTAATACGCATTATCAGTTGCCTGATTTTTTCAATTGTAAGAAAAACTGTTAAATAAAATAAAAAGCTTGGTTAATTATATAAGTTTTGATCATTCGCAATAGTAGTTTATTAATTCAATATTAGCATTATCATACGACTTTTGTGGGGTTTCAAAAACTTCACTTTTTTGAAATTTAATTAGTCTTTTATTTTCCAATTTTGAAACATAATTATATTTTCCATATTTTGTCATAAATAGGTCTGCAAGTGCTTTAACGGGATCAGCTTCCCCTTCCCATTGATAATTTAATAATTCTGATGCAGCTATCTTTCTGGGATAAAGATGATCTTCACTCATTTCTCCCTTTAAAATTGCTTCATTACTAATTTTTCCTGTAAACAAAATTTCTTTATTTTTTGGTAAATACCAAATTGCTGCGCCAATTGTAGTTTCAATAAATCTTTTGTTATCGTCATTTGATTTTTTATAAAACTCTCTAACTCCTATGATTAAATTAAATAAGGCTGAACATTTATTTACTACTTTATCTTCATAAGTCATAAATTATAATCCCACTTAATAATATTTAGGTTGTTATCTCTATTACCTCACAATAACAAAAAATATTCTAATAACGGCAGGAAATGTTAGCAGTGGTAAAGTCAATCTAAATGAAATC
>CAZAIL010000293.1:0-1775 GCA_964485155.1 uncultured Flavobacterium sp. | reverse complement strand
CAGGATTCTTCTTTATGGCGGCTTGTGTTATCACGTTCGTCGGTGGAACAATGTTGCTGATGTGGCTGGGTGAGCAAATCACGGCTCGTGGTATTGGCAATGGTATTTCCTTGATTATCTTCATTGGAATAATTTCTGAGCTTCCAGCGGCTTTCGGCCAGTTTTTTACACAGGGTCGGTCGGGTGCAATTGGTACAGGTACAATGCTTGGCGTAATTGCTATGCTGGTGATGACCCTGACTTTTGTTGTATTTATGGAGCGCAGCCTGCGTAAAGTTCATATTCAATATCCACGTCGTCAGGTTGGTATGAAGACTTATGATGGTGGTTCTAGTAACTTGCCGATCAAGGTAAACCCGGCAGGTGTTATTCCAGCGATCTTTGCTTCTGCACTACTCCTATTGCCAACAACGCTTGCTACATTCTCTGGTGGCCAATCTGGCCCAGTTATGTCGACAGTTCTAGCATATTTTGGCCCTGGTCAGCCTGCTTATCTGGCTTTCTTCACTGCGATGATTATCTTCTTCACATATTTCTACACTCGTGAAGTTTCCTTCAAGACGGATGAAGTTGCGGATAACCTAAAAAGTCAGAATGGTTTTGTGCCTGGTATCCGTCCGGGTGCCAAGACGGCTGAGTATTTGGACTATGTGGTTACCCGGCTTTTAGTTTTAGGCTCTGGATATCTTGCACTTGTGTGTTTGATTCCAGAAATTCTGCGTAGTCAGTTCGCCATCACGGCTTATTTTGGCGGTACATCGATCTTGATCATTGTGTCTGTGGGCATGGATACTATCCAACAAGTTCAGTCGCATTTGTTGGCGCATCAGTATGATGGTTTGCTCGAAAAGTCACAGCTTCGTGGTAAACGCCGCGGCAAAAAAGGTGGGGTAACGCGTCGATGAACATTATTCTGCTTGGACCACCGGGTGCTGGCAAGGGAACACAGGCCAAAATACTTGTTGAAGCTCGTGGTATGGTCCAACTATCTACAGGCGATATGTTGCGCAGTGCCAAAACATCAGGAACTGAGATTGGAGACAGGGTTGCTGCGGTAATGGACGCTGGCAAACTTGTAACCGATGAGATTGTAATAGCGCTGATTGCTGAAAAGCTTGACGGCGATACGGCCGCTGGCTTTATATTCGATGGTTTTCCACGTACTTTGGCGCAGGCTGACGCCTTGGGTTTCTTGCTGGCCTCAAAGGGGACTTCTCTGGACCATGTGGTCCAAATGCAAGTTGATGACGAAGCTTTGGTCCGCAGGGTCACCGCGCGATCTGCGTGTGGGTCTTGTGGTGAGGGATACAACGATATCTCCAAGCCGGTTCCATCAAATAGAAATTGTTTACAATGTGGTAGTTCTAACTTTATTCGCCGTTCTGATGACAACGAAGATAGCCTAAGGACCAGGTTAATGGCTTATTACAAGGAAACATCCCCTTTGATTGGCTATTATCACGCCAAGGGAATACTCAGTTCTGTGAACGGTTTAGATGAAATTACGCAGGTGCAATCGTCTATCTCTGAAGTCTTGGGTTAAGCTCTTGACGTTTTGTTGAAACCCTCATAGTGCACGATAGCTACACTATTAGAATCATAAGAGCCTTCGTATGGCTTAGAGTACCTCATCGCAGGCTCGTCGGCATTTAGCCTCGGGCCTGTATCTGTGAAAAAAGGTTCCGGTATTACGGAACCGCAGTTGAAAAGGAATATGCCTTGGCCCGTATTGCCGGCGTAAACATCCCGACCCATAAAAGGGTCCCGATTGCCCT
>CAZAIL010000292.1:0-1781 GCA_964485155.1 uncultured Flavobacterium sp. | reverse complement strand
CAATCAATTACGGGAGAAAATTGGAGTAATGTTTGGTAACCCAGAAACTACAACAGGTGGAAATGCATTAAAATTTTATGCATCAGTACGTTTAGATATTAGAAGAAGAACTCAGATTAAAGATGGGGATAGAGTGATTGGAAATCAAACGAAGGTAAAGGTGGTAAAAAATAAAGTTGCTCCTCCTTTTCAGATTGCTGAATTTGACATCATGTATGGAGAAGGTATTTCTAAAGTTGGAGAAGTTTTGGATATTGGAGTAGAATTAGGTATTGTAAAAAAGAGTGGTTCTTGGTTTAGTTATGGAGAAACTAAATTAGGTCAAGGAAGAGATGCTGTAAAATCTCTCATAAAAGATAATCCCGACTTAGCAGAAGAATTAGAAGGAAAAATTAAAGAGGCTATTGATAATCAATAGAAAATAAATTTATATGATTACGAAAAACCCACTAATTTTTTGGTGGGTTTTTTAAATATCTAAACACCTGTACTTCCAAAACCACCAGAACCTCTTTCTGTTTCACTTAAAAAAGTTACTTCTTTCCAAGTAATTTGTTCGTGTTTTGCAATAACTAACTGAGCAATACGCTCACCGTTATTTACTGTAAAATCATCGTTGGATAAATTGACTAAAATAACACCTATTTCTCCTCTGTAATCAGCGTCTATAGTTCCTGGGCTATTTAAAACCGTTATTCCTTTTTTAGCAGCTAAACCACTTCTTGGCCTAACTTGAGCCTCTAAACCAGCAGGTAAAGCAATAAACAACCCCGTTTTTATTATAACCCTCTCTAAAGGTTTTAATATTATTGAACGATCAATGTTTGCTCTTAAATCCATTCCAGCAGAAAGCATTGTTTCATATTCAGGAATTTCATTTTTTGATTTATTTATTATTTGTACTGTCATTTTATAGTTGTAGATCAAAACAAATATAATAAATCAACCTTGTTTAAGGTATTAGATATTAGAATTATTACTTTTGGGCGAAGTAAAAAATAAAGTAATATGAAAGAACAACCTAAAATAGCAGTTCTAGGAGGAGGTAGTTGGGCAACAGCTATTGTAAAAATGCTTTCTGAAAATCTAGACAACGTTGGTTGGTACATGCGTAGCGTTTATGTGTTAGAACATATAAAAATAAATAAACACAACCCTAATTATTTAAGTTCCGCAGAACTTCATCCAGCGCAATTAGATCTGTCTAATGATATTAACAAAATAGTAAAAGAATATGATGTGTTAATATTTGCGATTCCTTCTGCCTTTTTAACCTTAGAATTAGAGAAGTTAACAGAAAACTTAGCAGATAAAATTATTTTTTCAGCAATTAAAGGAATCGTTCCCGAATCTGGTTTGATTGTAGGAGAACATTTTTTTGAAAAACATAATATTCCATACGAAAATATCGGTGTTATCACAGGACCATGTCACGCAGAAGAAGTTGCTATGGAACGACTTTCTTATTTAACAATAGCTTGTCAAGATGAAGTTAAGGGGGCATTAGTTGGAGATTGTTTAAAAAGTAGATACATAAAAACTAAAATATCGGATGATATTATAGGAACAGAATATGCTGCAATGCTTAAAAATATTTTTGCAATAGCCGCCGGAATATCCCATGGTTTAGGTTATGGTGATAATTTTCAATCTGTACTAATGAGCAATGCTATTCGAGAAATGAAGCGTTTCATTCGAAAAGTACATAAAATGAAAAGGAACATTAATAATTCTGCATATTTAGGAGATTTATTAGTCACAGGATATTCTACATTTAGTAG
>CAZAIL010000291.1:0-1798 GCA_964485155.1 uncultured Flavobacterium sp. | reverse complement strand
CGACCGCTTACGCGGCACTATTATAAATAATTAAAGAAGCTTTATTATTTATTTTTTTTGCAACAACTTCATAAGTTCATCTATTTGCTGTTGTTGTTTTTTCAATTCTTTTTCTTGTAATTTAACAAGTTCAGTAAGTGCTTGAATCCCAACAAGAGAAACACCCGCGACAGAATAGGTTGAAATCTTTTTATCATTATCGCCTCCTAAACCAAATTGTTTGTGAAACTCTTGTGCATAAGGCCCTATTTGTTTAACATTATCTTCTTCGCTAATGAAATTCCAGCGTTCTACATTAAGCTTGTTTAGTCTGTTGAGAACATCTTGTTTGTCTAATACTTCATAATTCTCCTTCTTCGTTTTATCAGAGACATTATACAATAAACCACCAGTAGTCATATATGCAGAGTAGATACCACCTACTGAGAAATATAAATTTTGATAATCTGTTTTTATAACAGGGTAAACGGGTGAACCTTCCTGTCCAGGCAAAGCATTAGGACGCATGTCAAACCCAACTGTTACAGGTCCAGCTTGTGTAAACCCACTAGCAGTTACAGCACCATTATTGTTCGCAGAAATCTCCCCGTAAACAGATAAATCATTATAAAAAGTTTTATAGCCAGCGATTGTTTGATTTCCTACGGTATACACACCATTTTGTACACTTGTAGCAGAAGTTGCATTTCCATATACATCTCCTGTTAGATTTCCACTAAGCGTTGCTCCTGTGATCATTGGAGAGGTTAATGTTTTATTCGTTAATGTTTGAATTGAATTCAGCTGGACGATGTCGCTATTTGTGATGCTCGCTATTTTAGTAGCGGTGTCAGCATTAGTAGCAGGAGCAGCAGCAGGAGCAACAAATTCTCGAACAGCACGCACACTGATTGTGGAGTTCTTATAGCTGAGGCCCGGACTACCACTGCCGAAATTCTGGGACCACGCGGCATTGGGATCGTACTCCGTAGAACTCCAGTAGTAATTAGTAGTTAAATTACTACCGCCATTTGCTGCAGCAGTGGTGTTTATATCTCCCCTTTTTAAATACATTTGGTTTAACTCATCATTTGAAGGTAAAAACCAATCGGTATATCCTCCGCCAGCGTAGGCCCTTGCCAGACCTGCTGCATAAGATGTTTCTGTTGCGCCTTGAGCTAAAATTATAGCATCTGTATTTGCGCTTCCTGTGCCTATAGCTGTCGCTGTTGCCCCTGTAGTGACATAACTACCATTATACCATCGTATAACAGAACTCTGGTCTTCTACTGCCGCAATTAAGCCTCCGCCACTTCCATTAAGATAAAAAACAATACCTCCTTGATAGTTATCTCCTATTGCTAGAGGAGGGCTATTTGCATAGCCAACGGGTAGTTTGTTCCAACTGGATGTAAGTCTAATCTGGAGTTCACCCTCACCAGATGCACAGTCGGTACAAAAGATTATTAAACCTGTGGCAGCCGCATTAATAGCATTACGCTCTGACGCTGTCATTCGAGGTGTTAATAAACCTTTTGTGGTAGAGGTTATATCCAAAGCCGCAGATGGGTCTGGAGTTTCTATGTTAATACCCACTTGGGCATAGGTTGTTGCAGTAAATACTACTGCCGCTAAAAATGTGAAAAAGTGTTTCATTGCTTTGATTAGTTAATTAAGTATATTGTAAAAATAGAGTATTACTTTTTAAATACTGCTATAACTGTAAAACTTAATAAGGCGCTTTTTATATCGCTTTTAAGCGGACTGTAAAATCTCTTAATTTCTCTAAATCTTGCAGAAATAAGTTCGATAATTGGAG
>CAZAIL010000290.1:0-1799 GCA_964485155.1 uncultured Flavobacterium sp. | reverse complement strand
CGAAGGAATGAAACCCATGTTACGGCCTCCTAGAGCAAAGTCATCTACTGATTTAGTTGAAGTCATGCGACCCAATAAAATTCCGATAAGAGTGAATCCGATTAGTACTCCCCAAAGGAGTGTAGAACTGATCATAGCGATGGTTTATATGCAAACAATCTAAGCAGAATATATTAGAATCATAAAATGATTCTATCGCGATTTTTGTAAAAAACCTCAATCAATGTAATTAAGGATAATGACCATCTGCATTAAGTAACCATCACATGATTCGATGATTATCTCTGAGTACTGGCTATTTTAGGATGAAGTTTAACAGCACCCTGTCCCATTCTTCATTGCCGATGTCCCATCTCAATCCATGACCTGCAGAAGGATATATGGCCTCTTCAAAGTAACTACCTTCATGAGACCTCATGGCTGATGCCGCATCATTAAAAGGAGCCGTAGCATCCAGCTCACCGTGCATCCATAAAAGTTCGGCAGGATAGTTAGACATGTCCACTGCCAAGTCGAATTCGAAAATAGTGAGCATAGAAGAGGGTAAACTCAAGCCGGTTGAGCTTTGCATGATGATCGCGGAAGAGCTCTGGGGAACTTCCATGATTAGTTTTTCAATCGGAATAAGAGATCCACCAGCAGCTGCGGGTCCTGCCGTTAAAGAACCTATAGAATTCGCAAATACGATCAACCTATCACTCTCTAAACCCTGATCTTTTAGCCAGCTCATTACAGATTCATAATCACTTGCTAAAGAGGTTTCATCCGTGGATGTTCCAGTACTTTTACCATATCCTCTGTAATCATACATCATAACACCATAGCGGTGCTGCTCGCCAAGATTTGCTATGTGTGCGATCGTACTCCAATAACTATCCATGGAAGGAACGTTTCCATGCAGAAATAGAATAATCGTGTCCGATTCTATTTGGCTATAATCTCCGATGTATAAAATTTCTATGGTGTCCTGGTCTGAGAACGTCTGTAGTCTGTGGATTTTAGACTCATCCACGTGGTCTATAGCGTCCAGAGAAGCGTTCGTAAAGTTGTATTCACCTGGACCTCCATAAAGCATTACTGCACTGATATCCAAACATGATGTCAGCAGGGATAAAGACGCCAGTATTAAAATCTTCTTCATCATTAGTTTCTTAAAAATTCAAAGCTGCTCCCCAGTACCATCCCTTTCCGCCTAAGCCATTCGTAGAAGGTATATAGGCTTGCGGTATGTGCATTTCACGAGTTGGATTCAAAAGCTTGTATTCTGCCTGTAATTCTATCCATTTGTACCTAAACCTGTAGCCAGCACCAAACGATGGGGATAAAATTTGACCTTTATTATAATCAGATAAAAACCAAGTAGGATCCACCCATGTGTTAGCACTTATGTTTAAAATATGTGGCCCAATTTTCCAATATGCATTCACACCTGTCTCTGGGTATAGTCTAAAAGCACCATCTCGAGAACTAATAAATGAATTTGCACCATAGCTCCAAGAAACTCCGGGAATCATAATATTAGGTGCAATAATTTTTTTTACTACGCCTCCATCCAATTGTATTGTACCTAAATATAGGCTTGTAAGTTGTGCTCCAGCATAGAAGGTCTTTACGTCTGAAAGCCCCTTAGCGAAGTATATCCCTACTAAAGGCAACGATCCGTCATTCACTCTCGGTCTTCCCAGGGTTACGCCTATTTGTGTAACTCCTTTTTCTAATGGCGCTACGACTCTGGTGGGTGCACAAGATGCGAATAGAGCGGAAATTAATACCCAAAAAAGAATTCTCAATTTCATAGT
>CAZAIL010000289.1:0-1815 GCA_964485155.1 uncultured Flavobacterium sp. | reverse complement strand
CCTCCATTCCAGCCATCTCCATAAGAATCAAATCCAGTAACAGTATACATTCCTGGGTCAAGAGTAACTGTTCCTGACTCGTCACCATAGTATGTCACTCCGTTAATCTCAAATGAAATTTCACTAAAGTATGAGCTTAAACCAGTCCAAGTGAAGTTAAGACTTCCAGCGCCATAAGATCCACTTTGAATCGTTGCGTCCGCGTCATAGTTACAAGCATAATCATCCATACATCCTGAGCAAGAAGAATCATCTCCTCCACAAACACCACAGTTATCTAAAGATAAACAAGATCCATCTTCCACATTGGCAACTCCATTGAAATTACATGCAGCATCATCTGTACAACCTTCTGTACACTCACTACCACATGTTCCATACACATTGTCAACATTACCTGAATCTACATTCCAAAGTCTATTTGCATAAGAATAGTAATCTGTTATCGGAGCACATTCCCACATATCACCATATCCATCACCATCAAGATCAGGATGAGGTGCATTTACTAGGTCTTCCTGAACACCGTCAACAACCAAGAGGTATTCCATATCAGCAGTTGGAGCTGGGTCGAATAAGAATGTCCAAGTTCCGTCTTCATTTGCAGAAGCTACTGGACCACCATTTGGATCCCATCCCCACCATGGACCAGTCAAGCGAACCTCACTAGCACCTTCACATACAGTTGTAGTAATGGTTAGTTGAGGATAATTACAACCACCGTTGTCACATTCAGCAGACTCGTCGTAGTTCAAAGCATTGACATCTGTACACCCTAAAGTGCCAGATCCACCACACACACCACATTCGTCAAGAACATTTCCGGTACAGTCACACTCACCATCAAGAATTCCACTTCCGTTTACAACACCACACTCATCAGTACATGAAGAGTTGTCTCCGTTAGGAACACCACACTCATCAGTACATGAAGAGCTGTCTCCGTTAGGAACACCACACTCATCTTCACAAGTTGTGTTGTCTCCGTTAGGAACGCCACACTCGTCTAAGCAAGTTGAGTTATCTCCGTTAGGAACGCCACACTCGTCTTCACAAGAAGAGTTATCTCCGTTAGGTACGCCACACTCGTCAGCACAAGAAGAGCTGTCACCGTTAGGAACGCCACACTCATCTTCACAAGTTGTGTTGTCTCCATTAGGTACGCCACACTCGTCTGAACAAGAAGAGTTGTCTCCGTTAGGAACACCACACTGATCTTCACAAGAAGAATCATCTCCTCCACAAACTCCACACTCGTCACTTTGTAAACAAGATCCGTCATCAGTATTTGCACCTAAATCAGCATCATAGTTACAAGCCGTTGAGTCTGTACAACCAAGTACTTCATAGTTACAAGAACCATCATCGTAGTCTGCATCAGCATCATAGTTCGTAGCTGAATCATCGTTACAACCACAAGCATTCACAACAGTTCCAGCACCAAATGTACCAGCACCGTCGAAATCCATACTGATTTGAACTTGATCAGAACCTTCACCCAATGGGAAGATTTGGTAGTTAACTGTTCCACTTATTGATCCGGGCGTTGTAACCTGCATAACAAGTGTTCTTAAGTCTGCATCAGGAAGAGCATTACCAGCAGTATTTAATACATACCATGACCCACCTGTTAATGTATTTACATTGAGAGATGTTCCACCAGAAATGAAATATTCAGAGATTGTAGGGACCAAATCTGCATCCTCAACAAGTGAAGGATCAGCTTCACCGGCTCCAGCAGGGCCTACAAGACCTACTGTAGCATATGAATCCTCTGCCATATCAGGAAAGATAGGCAAGAAAGCTGCATTAATT
>CAZAIL010000288.1:0-1833 GCA_964485155.1 uncultured Flavobacterium sp. | reverse complement strand
AGCTATTGTGATACTAATTGAGTTGCTCTTTCAATTGGCCAATTATCTTGAAACTCTTTTTGCAATTCTATCGACTTAAGTTCTGACGCTGAAAGTAAGCAACTTTCTAATTGTTTTCTTATCAATTGTTCGTCTAAATTTTGACCAATAAATACAATTTCATTTTTGCGATCTCCAAATATAGTATGCCAATCGGATTCAATCTCTTGTTGGTTTTCTACAAATACCATTTGCTGTATGTGCTCACGAAAAGACATACTGCTCCACCAAACACCTGCACTATCTGCTCTTAGAGATCCGCCAGCTTGTCCCCAAACCAAAGCTTGTTTAGGTCTTGAATCTACCCAAAATAAGCCTTTACTTCTTAAGATATTTTGAGGGAATTCTAATTGTGTATAATTCCAAAAACGTTCAAAATGAAACGGTTTTTTACTTCTAAATACAAAAGAGGAAATTCCATATTCTTCAGTTTCAGGCGTATGTTCACTTTTGGTAAGTTCTTCTATCCATCCAGCACTTCTTTCGGCTTCTTCAAAATCAAATGATCTTGTATTTAAAATTTCTTTTGGATCTATTTTACTAAAACTAGACTCAATAATTTTTGCAGATGGATTTAAGCTATTAATAGTTGCTTTTAAGAGTCCTAAATGCGCTTTAGAAACTAAATCGGTTTTGTTTAAAACAACTACATTACAAAACTCAATTTGATCCGTTAATAGATTTACAATTGTTCTATAATCACCTTCAAGATCCGATAGTTTTCGTTGCGCTAAAGTTTCGGGACTTCCAAAATCATTGAAGAAATTAAATGCATCTACTACAGTTACCATTGTATCTATATAGCTGAAACGAGAAAGATCAATGCCGTTTTCTTCATCGACAAAAGAAAAGGTTTGAGCCACAGGCACGGGTTCACTAATTCCTGTACTTTCAATGAGTAAATAGTCAAAACGGTTTTCTTTAGCCAGTCGTTCTACCTCAATCATTAAATCTTCTCTTAAAGTACAGCAGATACAGCCGTTGCTCATTTCTACGAGCGTTTCATCGGTTCTTGATAGTACGTTTTCGCTGTTAATTAAATTAGCATCTACATTTATTTCACTCATATCATTCACAATAACTGCGACTTTTAAGCCCGCTTTATTGTGTAAAACATGATTGAGTAAAGTAGTTTTACCTGCGCCTAAAAAGCCACTTAAAACAGTTACAGGAAGTTTTTTTAAATTAATCATTATTTGAAAGTTTTGTTGTGTACTTTAAATATTTTATTTTGTCGACCTTAATATTTTTCCAAATGTCTAAAAATCATTTTTTCAATGCTCACATCAATTAAATTCTGAATATCATTTCTATAGTCTTGCGAATTATTACTAGTGACTTTATCATTAATATATATCTTTCCAGAATGAGGACTAAGAAAACCTAACCACATATTAATGGTAGAAGATTTACCTGCGCCATTAGCTCCTGAAAGCTCTTAAAATTCTCCTTTCTTAACGTTTAAGGTTAAATTTTTAGTAGCAATATTGCCCTTAAACGCCTTGCTAACGTTTTGTTATTGTATCATAAAAATGCCTTTGTTAATGCAACCAAGTTGCAAAAATATAAAATTAAATTTGTTAAAGCAACATTGTTGCACTAATTTTGTAATGATGGGAATTATTAGAAAAACAAAATCTGTAACCAAGATCCTTCAAATATTTGAAGAAAAGAACGAAGCTAAATCGGTAGTAAATTTAATAACGCTTGTAAAGGATGAGATGAATAAAACAACTGTGTATCGTATTTTAGATAGACTTGAACAAGATGGAATTATTCATTCTTTTAATGGGA
>CAZAIL010000287.1:0-1835 GCA_964485155.1 uncultured Flavobacterium sp. | reverse complement strand
ATTAGTCGATCCATTCCAATACCCATTCCAGAGGTTGGAGGCATTCCGTATTCTAAGGCACGTAAGAAATCTTCATCAATAAATTCTGTGGCTTCATCATCTCCTTTTTGAGCTAATTTTAATTGATGTTCAAAACGTTCTCGCTGATCTATAGGATCATTTAGTTCAGAATATGCATTGGCAATTTCTTTTCCGCAAACCATCAATTCAAAACGCTCTGTTAGTTCTGGGTTGTCTCTGTGTTCTTTACAAAGCGGAGACATTTCCTTTGGATAGTCTGTAATATAGGTTGGCTGAATATAATTTCCTTCACATTTTTCTCCAAAAATTTCGTCAATTAATTTTCCTTTCCCCATGGTCTCATCAACAGCAATATTCATTGATAATGCGGCGGCTCTAATTTCATCTTCGGTTTTTCCAGTGATGTCAAAACCTGTAAAATGCTTAATAGAGTCTGTCATAGTAACTCTTGCGTATGGTGCCTTAAAATTAATTTTATGGTCACCAAAAGTAGCAACTGAAGTTCCGTTCACGGCAATGGCACAATATTCTAATAATTGTTCTGCAAATTCCATCATCCAGTTATAATCTTTGTAAGAAACATAGATTTCCATGGCTGTAAATTCTGGATTATGAGTTCTGTCCATGCCTTCATTTCTGAAGTTTTTAGAGAATTCATACACTCCATCAAAACCACCTACAATTAATCTTTTTAGGTATAATTCATTAGCAATTCTCATGTATAGAGGAATGTCTAAAGAATTGTGATGTGTTGTAAAAGGTCTTGCAGCTGCACCTCCGGGAATAGGTTGTAAAATAGGTGTTTCTACTTCAAAATAACCAGCATCATTAAAGAAGGTACGCATGGCATTAAAAAGTTTTGTTCTTTTTACAAAAACTTCTTTCACATGAGGGTTAACTACCAAATCTGCATACCGTTGTCTATATCGCAGTTCAGGATCTGTAAATGCATCATAGGTAATACCATCCTTTACTTTAGGAATTGGTAAGGGCTTTAATGATTTAGAGAGTAATGTAAACTCTTTTACCATGACTGTTTTTTCACCAACTTTAGTAGTGAAAAGAGTTCCAGTAATTCCAATAAAATCTCCTAAATCTAATAATTTTTTAAATACGGTATTATATAAAGATTTGTCTTCTCCAAGACAAATTTCATCTCTATTAAAATAAAGTTGAATTCTTCCTTCGCCATCTTGTAATTGGCCAAAAGAAGCTTTTCCTTGAATGTTTATAACCATCAAACGGCCAGCAATCACCACCTGTTTACCTTCCTCAAAGTTGCTTTTTATTTCCTTAGAATTAGCATCTACAGGAAATAAATCTGCAGGATATGGATTAATTCCTATTTCTCGTAATCTTGCTAGTTTTTCTCTGCGTACAACTTCTTGTTCTGATAATTGCATTCTATTGTCTTTTCTAAAATGATTATAAGTTGCAAAGATAGTGATTTGCAAAAAAGAACTTTGCAGTTAAAAAGGAAATAATGGTATTTTAAAATTAAAAAAATAAGTATATTTGTGTGTTATTTATTTATAAATAACATGTTGTGTTGTTTTGGCACTTTTGTAAAAGTGTCTTGGTTTTGTTAACCAATGGAAAGCTTCCCTGAGATGGGTTGCTTTTTTTTGCCCTTAAAACAACAGCAATTTCACCTCCCATATTTTTGAAAAAAACAATCCGGCAAAAATAATACTGACTATAAATTTTAATCCAGTAGAAAATAAAAAACCAATAAAAGAGCCAATGGCTGCTTTAAATGCTCTATTAGAGTTTTCATTATCATGAATGAGCTCTCCAATAAATGCCCCAGTAAA
>CAZAIL010000286.1:0-1839 GCA_964485155.1 uncultured Flavobacterium sp. | reverse complement strand
TCCCTGTACCGCCACCAAAAAAATAATAATATCAGTTGGTTAAATTTTAGGTTGACGCGTTTTGTGCGTAGCGCATGTTTCGCACGGTTTTTCTAGCGCTCTGACCATTTAGAGTGCAGGATTTTTGTGTTAAACACGGTGTCGATAATGCTCAAATTGAACGCACACACGCCCACGCTGATGAACGTCAGGTTCCTGTGAGCTCAAAAAAACGTGTTGTAAAAGTTGCTGTGGAAGCAGTCCGTGAGGTTTATCTAGACTACCGCTTCCGTCAAAAGAACAGATTACCTGTAATCTCTAAACGCTTTGCAGATGTGGCTGCACTGTGCCGTACCATCATGAAAGAGCAGCTTGATAAGGGTGTGGGAAAAAGAGTTTTCGAGATTATATTATTGTCATAGACAAGTACCTCTTACCCTTCTTTGTCGATATTTTCGTTGCCAGCATTGATCGTGACATTGTTTTACAAGGGCTTACGGCCATTGAGACCGGGCAGATCAAACATATCCGCTATGGTGCCGGTTCGCCCTATATCGATCTCAAGCTGCCCTTTGGCGGCGCGTTGGAACTGGTGATTGATCCCGCACCCAATCTGGAAATGTTGCGCGCAGCCTTAGGGGGTTTGTACGCCCGCAAGATGGCCGGGCTCTCTTTTGCCACGCAATCTGGCTTTGTTTGCTTTCAATACGCGCCAAAACCAGCTTTGATTCCGGCCGGGCGTGGCGCTATTTTGCGCACCACAGCAAGCCTTGCGGCGCATATGGATTTTGAGCTGCACATTGCCTCACCTGACAGCGATGATATTGACAGCCTCGGGTATTTGGCGCTGAAAAGCTGTCAGCCGATGACCACGCCATAGGCACCGATGCAGATGCCGGTAGATGCTCATACGGCGGTGCTGTTGTTGTTTCACGACCATGAATGGGAGCAAAATCTGCTGATGCACGCCGCCACATTGGAGCCGTTTTTTATCGGCGCCTTGCGCAGCCGCAAAACCCAAGAGATCCGCCTGCAACGGCTTGCAGACGCAGGACTCAGCGCTGCGTATTGTGGGCGCGTCCAAGGCCCGATCGGCCTCGTCCCCTGCTTGCGTAACGCCTCGCTGATCGCGGTACCCGCCCTCGCGGAAGTCACGGCAAACCTGCCCGCGGCGCAAATTAGGTTGGAGTAATTGATGCTGGCAATTGCTTTTTTCATTGTTGGAATGGACTTTGGGCAACGCATAGTATTTAGCAAAAAGCTCAAAGTGATGTTATATTGAGGTAGGAGGCATTTGGTTTCTACTTACTTAAAAAACGTTAATGTTAATAATGAGCTGGTCCAGCCTGCAAACTAAGAGGTGGTAAAAGTGAAAGCGGATCCAATAATTGAGCTGTTCCGCGCGAAAAGAGTTCTTATTACGGGCGGTGCTGGGTTTGTGGGTTCTCATTTGGCTCAGAAGCTTGTGCTTGGATCTCAGGAAGTTGTTTGCTTAGATAATTATCTTTCTGGACGTAAAGGAAATCACATAGAAGGTGTAATATATGTCGAGGGTGAAGTTAACGATATAGTAGAAATTTTTGGCACCCAAAAGTTCGATTACATATTCCATTTTGGCGAGTATAGCCGAGTCGAACAAAGTTTAGATGAGCCGCACGTTGCTCTTTCAAACATTTATAAGTCCTTCGCCGCGTTGCTCCAGTTTTGGCAACTTTCTGGGGCTAAGTTAATATATTCTGGTTCTAGTACCAAGTTTGCAGAAAATGGGGCTGGGCGGCATTTGTCTCCCTATACGGCTGCTAAATCGCTTAACACGGAATTGTTGATTGATTTTTCAAAATGGTACAATTTGCCATTCAC
>CAZAIL010000285.1:0-1845 GCA_964485155.1 uncultured Flavobacterium sp. | reverse complement strand
GCCAACTGACCACATGCAGCATCAATATCTTTTCCTCTAGATCGTCTAACATTTACAACAATATCATGCATTTCTAAATTGGAGATGTAATTGTCTATTGCTCTGGAGCTAGCTTGCTGAAACTCTCCATCATCTATGGGATTGTATTCAATTAAATTAACTTTACAAGGAATTAGCTTACAGAAATTAATCAAGGCTATGATATCTTCTTTTTTGTCATTTATTCCGTCCCAAACAATATATTCATAGGTAACAACTCGTTGTGTTTTTTCATACCAATAAACCAATGACTCTCCTAAATCTTTTAATGGAAATATTTTATTAAAAGGCATAATAGAAGTTCTTACTTCATCTATTGCAGAATGAAGTGAAACAGCTAAGTTAAACTTCACTTTATCATCGGCCATTTTTTTTATAATTTTTGGAACTCCAGATGTAGATACAGTAATTCTTTTAGAAGACATCCCTAAGCCTTCTGGTGAGGTGATTTTATCAATCGATTTAATAACATTATTGTAATTCATTAAAGGCTCTCCCATACCCATAAATACAATATTAGACAATTTGTGATTGTGATATAATTTACTTTGTCTGTCTATAGCTACAACTTGGTCATAAATTTCATCAGGATTCAAGTTTCGCATTCTTTTTAGTCTAGAAGTCGCGCAAAAACGACAATCTAAACTACATCCCACCTGACTAGAAACACAAGCAGTTGTTCTTTTCTCTGTGGGTATTAAAACAGATTCTACAATTAATCCATCATGTAAACGGATTCCATTTTTAATAGTTCCGTCTTTACTTCGTTGCATAGAATCTACTTCTATATGATTGATAACAAAGTTTTCCCGTAACATTTCTCTGGTTTCTTTAGAAATATTAGTCATATCCTCAAAGGTATGAAGTGATTTGCTCCACAACCATTCATATACTTGATTTCCTCGAAAAGTCTTATCTCCGTTCTTTTCAAAGAATTCTCTTAATTGCTCTTTCGTTAAGGATCGGATATCTTTTTTCTTTGGTTTCATCTAAATCTTCTATTCTCTTTCGGTCTTACATCTAATTCTTGAAAACTCATTACATGCTAACGCAAAAATACGAAAACCTCATAGCATGACTATGAGGCTTTCTGTTTTATATTTTTCAATCTAAATTATATAATCAACATTGCATCTCCGTAAGTATGGAACTTATACTCTTCTTTAACAGCTAATTTGTATGCTTCCATTAAAAAATCATATCCTGCAAAAGCAGCCGCCATCATCATTAGTGTAGATTTTGGTGAGTGAAAATTTGTAACCATAGAGTTTGCGATACTAAAATCATAGGGTGGGAAAATAAATTTATTAGTCCAACCAGTATAATTATTTAACCTTGCACTTGCAGAAACAGAGGACTCTACAGCACGCATAACCGTTGTTCCAACAGCACAAATTCTTCTCTTATTTACGATTGCATCATTAATTAGGTTAGCAGTTGCTTCTGGAATATCAATTTGCTCAGAATCTGTTTTGTGTTTCGATAAATCTTCAACTTCTACTGAACTAAAAGTTCCCAAACCAACATGTAATGTTAGTTCGGCAAAATCTACTCCTTTAATTTCTAAACGCTTCATTAAATGTCTCGAGAAATGCAGTCCGGCAGTCGGCGCAGCAACAGCTCCTTCATTTTTTGCGAAAATTGTTTGATAACGTTCTTTATCTGAATCTTCTACTCCTCTCTTAATGTGTTTGGGTAATGGTGTTTCTCCTAGTTCTAATAATTTTTCTCTAAAAGCCTCATAACTTCCGTCATATAAGAAACGTAAAGTACGTCCTCTTGAAGTTGTATTGTCTATAACCTCTG
>CAZAIL010000284.1:0-1865 GCA_964485155.1 uncultured Flavobacterium sp. | reverse complement strand
CATCTATTATTACAAAATCAGATTTTGTTGGTCAGGTAATGAGTTTGTGTATCGAAAAAAGAGGGGAGATTACCAATCAAACGTATTTAACAACTGAAAGAGTTGAGCTAACTTTTGATATGCCTTTGGCAGAAATTGTTTTTGATTTTTATGATCGCTTAAAAACAGTTTCTAAAGGATATGCTTCTTTTGATTACAATCCTATTGGAATGAAACCTTCTAAATTAGTTCGTGTAGATATTCTATTAAATGGGCAACCAGTAGACGCACTTTCTGCTTTACTTCATGCAGACAATGCCTTTACAATTGGTAAGAAAATTGTAGAAAAATTAAAACAATTAATACCTAGACAACAGTTTGATATTCCTATTCAGGCTGCTATTGGTGCTAAAATTATAGCAAGAGAAACTACCAAGGCACTGCGTAAGGATGTGACTGCAAAATGTTATGGAGGTGATATTTCTAGAAAACGTAAACTACTAGAAAAGCAAAAGAAAGGAAAGAAAAGAATGCGTCAGGTTGGAAATGTAGAAATTCCGCAAGAAGCATTTATGGCGGTATTAAAGTTAAATGATTAACAGAAAAAGCTTCGATTTTTTCGAAGCTTTCTTTGTATTTATTTTACTAGAGCGAGATACTTAAAACATCTGCGATGTTAATCTCTTCCGCCCAAGACTTGAAGCCCCCAGTACAACAGCATGGCTAGAGAACCCAAAGCAGCTACAAGATACGTTCTAGCGGCCCATTTTAAGGCATCTCTAGAACCAGCAAATTCTTCTTGATTTACCATATTTTTATTTTTCAACCAAGCCAATGCTCTGTTACTTGCATCATACTCTACAGGTAATGTAATAAAGCTAAATGCGGTAGCCAAGGCCATAAAACCTAAGCCTACAATAGCTATATAAAACCCAATTCCAGTATTGTCTGAAGCGGCTCCTAAAATTAAGCCACCAAAAACAAGCCATTGCGAAAATTTTGAAGAAACACTCACCATAGGAACCAGTTTAGAACGCATAGTTAACCATTCATAGGCTTGAGCGTGTTGCACAGCATGTCCAACTTCATGCGCTGCTACTGCAGCTGATGCAGCATTTCGCTGGTTGTAAACACTAGCGCTTAGATTTACAGTTTTGTTTCTGGGATCGTAATGATCGGTTAGCTTTCCAGCAGTAGAAACTACTTTTACATCTTTAATACCATGATCTGCCAACATTTTTTCTGCAATCTCAGCACCAGACATCCCATTTTTTAAATGAATTTTAGAATATTTTTTGAATTTATTTTTTAGGGTATTACTAACAAGCCAGCTTGCAAGAGCAATAGCGCCAATGATCATATAGAATCCTATCATATTGTATACTATTTAAAATTATTATTCAATTTTCTTTGATACTTTTACATCACAAAGTATTCCAATTAAATTTTTCTTAAAAATAGTGACAAAATGACAAGGGAACGAAAAATACTACTCATATATACCGGAGGAACCATTGGTATGGTGAAAGATTATACATCAAAAGCCTTAAAAGCATTTGATTTTAGTCAGATTTTGGAGAACATTCCCGAGTTGAAACAGCTAGATTGTGAGATCGCTTCTGTTTCATTTGAAGAACCAATAGATTCCTCTAATATGAATACAGGGTATTATGTTCAAATTGCTGAGATGATAGAGCATAATTATGAAAAACACGATGGTTTTGTAGTCTTAACAGGATCTGACACCATGTCTTATATATCTTCTGCAATTAGTTTTATGCTAGAATACTTGAAAAAACCAGTCATATTTACGGGGTCTCAGTTGCCTATTGGCTATTTAAGAACCGATGCGAAAGAAAATTTAATTACCTCTATAGAAATTGCAA
>CAZAIL010000283.1:0-1872 GCA_964485155.1 uncultured Flavobacterium sp. | reverse complement strand
CCCTTAAGAATACCTATTACGCCAGTTACCGCTACATTTGTTTGAACATCCATCCCAAGAGATGTTAAATGCTTTGTTACAAGTGCGGCAGTTCGTACCTCGCGATTACCCAGCTCTGGGTTTTTATGTATATCTCTTCTCCAGTCTATTACTTTTTGCTCAATTCCCTCAATAATAATCTCGCTTTGAAATCCGGTTGACTGTGGAGCGGTTGTTAGGCTGGTTAAAAGGGCTGTTAATAATAAAAAAAGGTGTGAGTTTTTCATGTCTTTTGTTTTATTGATTAAATTTCCAGTAAATGATTGTCAGAATACTTAAAACTAGTACAATCAGCGTAATTAATATCGTAGCCAAATGTAACACAACCCATAATTGCTCGTTTGAAGTGTCTTTAGCGTTATTTATTAGTGGAGTTATTATGTAACAAGTAGTCATTAAAATAAAACTTGCTAGCGAAAAATATTTTGCTAGGTTTTGATTGTTGTTTTGATAAGTTATAATAAAAAAAGAAAAGAGGCTTAATAGGGCTATAATAAGAAAAAATTTTGGCCAAATAAACCTTAGAAATACGCTTGCTTCTTTAGAGTTTATAAGCTTGTTTACCGCTGGCGCAACAAGCATGGACTGAAATAAGATTAAACCTGAAACTGTAGCAGAAATTAATAGAGGAATGTTTTTAATCATGAGTCAAATATAGGGCAACAAAATTAATAAAGGTTTGATTATTGGTCGGTTTACACGTTTTATTTTTTTACATTTATTGTCTAATTTAAAACATTATGAAAAAAATACTACTACTTTTTATATTAGCTCCTTTGCTTACTTTTTCACAATCTACTAAAAAGAAAGGCAAGTTCACTGCTGAAGTTGTACTAACCGATAAATGGCAAGAATACAGTAAGGCGTTTGAATATTCAGACTATGAAAAAGTTTCTTCATTTTTTACCTATCCGGCAACAATGAACCTCATAGAAAAGCCAATGATAGTTAATAATAAGGAGGAGTTAATTAATGCCTATAAAGAGATTAGATCTAACGTGCAGGGTGGTTATTTATATAGCTTAATGGATAAATCAAAAGTAATTTGGATTTCTAAATCATTAGTAATGATTGATGCCACATATTCAAGGTATAACTCTAACTACGAAAGAATTTTTAAAGGAAGAGGTATTTATATGTATAAAAAAGTTGACAACCAATGGAAAATATTTTCTATTTCAGCTGTTCCGTTAGAAAAGAAACGTAAAGATTAAGCTAGAGTCCTAAGACATGTCGAAAAAAATTCTGATAATAATTTTAATGTTTCTAGGGGTTCAATTCAACATTGTTGCGCAGGCAAACAACGAAACCTTTACAATATATTTAGTTAGACACTCAGAGAAAGATTTGACGTCCAATAATTACTCAGACCCTCCCCTTACCGATTGTGGTGAACAAAGGTCGAAGAATTTAAGTGATTTTCTAATTGATGTAGGTTTAGATGCTGTATACAGCACTGACTATATTCGAACTAAAAACACTGCTCTACCAACGGCCTTGTCCAAAGGTTTAGATGTTAAAGAATATAACGCTGAAGAGCTTGAAGATTTTTCAAAATTAATAATAGACCGCAGACAAGACGCGCTAGTTGTTGGGCATAGCAATACAACAGGGGTTTTGGCTGGTCTTTTAGTAGGAGAAGAGCTCGGAGAGTTTGATTTAGACATTTATGACCGCATTTATCAAGTGGTGGTTTATAAAGACACGGGGCGACTTCACTTGTTACATTCGGTTTTTGGTTGCGATAATTAGAAAGAAGAAGAAGAAGTGTAGAAACATTTGGTTTTAAATATTAATAATTTAAAAAACTAATAAATGAAATGGTATCTTAAA
>CAZAIL010000282.1:0-1879 GCA_964485155.1 uncultured Flavobacterium sp. | reverse complement strand
CCGGCTTGGTGAGCTCGGTAAGTAAGGCCGACGATTTGCTGGATGACGCGATCTCGCTAGCTAAAAAATTCACTGACAAGAGTGCCACCTCGATCGCACTGACTCGCCAGATGCTGTACCGCAATGCAGCATGTGCACATCCACTGGATGCACATTACGTGGAGTCGCTGGCGCTGTTTTATCAAAGCCAGAGTAGCGGACGGGAGGGGGTCGCCGCTTTTGGTGAGAAGCGACAAGCACAATTTACCGAAACAACGGCCAGGGATATGCCTCCGTTCTTCCCTTGGTGGCAGAAGTAAAATTCGCGAATTCTGATATATAAAATCGCTCTAAATATTAGACTCAATAAAATACAAGGAGATTTCATGACAAACCCAACGTATGAAGACATGCAGGTAGCACTGGACCGACAAAGAAAAGCCTTTTTGACGGAGGGTGTGGTCGGCGCCGAAATACGAATAGATCGTATTGATCGGGCGATCAACATACTCGAGAAACATGGGTCCCGTTTCGGTGACGCTATGGCCGCCGATTTTGGACACCGCTCTCGAGATCTATCCAAACAGACAGATATTAATGGCTCAATAGAGCCATTAAAGTACGCCAAAAAGCATTTACGAAATTGGATGAAACCCGAAAGACGCAAGGTTATGTTCCCCTTGGGCCTGCTGGGAGCACGTGCACGCCTCGAATTCCAGCCACTTGGCGTGGTCGGATGCATCAGCCCCTGGAACTTCCCAGTTCAACTCACGTTCGGTCCACTTGCCGGAATTTTCGCCGCCGGCAATCGAGCTATGATCAAGCCATCTGAATTCACGGTCGAGACCTCCGAGTTGATGAAAAATGTGTTTGCTGAGGAATTCGACGAAGAGGAAGTCGCAATGTTCACCGGCGGCCCTGAAGTTGGCAGCGCCTTTTCCCGCCTTCCCTTCGACCACCTTATATTCACTGGTGCGATGTCAGTGGCCAAACACGTTATGAAGGCGGCGGCCGAGAACCTGGTTCCGGTAACACTGGAGCTCGGCGGCAAATCACCGGTGATCATTGGGCGATCTGCAGATCTAAAGCTCGCTGCAAACAACATCATGGCAGGTAAAACCATGAATGCCGGACAAATCTGCCTTTCACCGGATTACGTTTATTTACCCGAAGAAAGTCGCGATGAATTTGTCGAGCACGCGCGTTCGTGCATTGCCAGAATGTTCCCAACAATCAAGGATAACCCTGACTACACCAGCATCGTTAACGCACATCACTTCGAGCGATTGCAAGGCTACCTCGAAGACGCGAGCGCAAAAGGTGCCAAGCTGGTTGAGCTTAATCCCGCAGCAGAAGACTTTTCTCAGCAGGAGCATCGACGCATCCCACCCACACTTGCCCTCGACACCGGCGAAGATATGCAGCTAATGCAAGACGAAATTTTCGGACCCATACTCCCAGTCAGGCAATACAATGATCTAAGCGAGGCTCTGGATCATGTGAACAGCAAAGATCGGCCACTGGGACTGTATTACTTCGGCGCTGATAAGGCAGAGGAAACCCGGGTACTGACACAAACAACTTCAGGCGGAGTTACCATCAACGATGTCATCATGCACGTCGGTCAGGAAGACTTGCCCTTCGGCGGCGTGGGACCCAGCGGTATGGGCTCATACCATGGCCACGATGGGTTTAAGAACTTCAGTCATTCCAAGTCTATCTTCACCACATCGAAGGTCATATCCAAACTTGCCGCGACCATGAGGCCTCCATACAAGAAGGCCTCATGATGAAGATACGGAGGAACCGATAGCGCACAAACATAGGGATTAAACCGAGGCAATTGATTATGTCAGACATTCAAACGCGCGCTTGGTATCCACATGCTCTCGCCACTGAG
>CAZAIL010000281.1:0-1891 GCA_964485155.1 uncultured Flavobacterium sp. | reverse complement strand
TAAAATCAGTATTATTTAACGCGTCCTGCAGACTCCATTAATACATAAGCTGTATCTCCTTTAATTTCAAAAAGATTACCCCATTGCCCTCTTAGGCTTGTGTTTGAGGCGCTATCTACCTGCATCCAATTACCCCACGCAATTGCTAATGAGTTTCCTAGATCCATATAACCAAGCAGGTTTGCATTTAAAACTTGACCTTCAGAGAATGTTGTTGTGGCTTTGATTTGCTCACGCCCCATTACAATACCATCTTTAGAGGCTACATTTTGGATACCGTCTTGAGTGAAAAGCATAGCTAATGCTGCTGCATCGCCTGCATTTGCGTGTTTGATGTAGTTGGCTACAGATGCTTGTACCTTTTCAAAATGTAATTGCTCAGAAACTATTGAGCTCTCTAGAGATGGCATTACTTTTGTTGTGATCTGTGCCAAATCGTGTGTTGCATGGGCAGATTCTAATAAAAATTTAATATCTCCATCTGCATATCTATACACATTACCCCACTTACCACTCTCTATAACCACAGAATCTGTGTCAGAAATTTTAAATGTTCCGGCACCTATCATAATATCATCAGAAACAAAACGAGTTTCTACAATACCTACTTCAATTTTTGAGTTGTTGAAATCGCTATCTTCAGAGAATGTTTGTTTGAAAGACTCTAAAATAGCCTCACCTCCAACAATTGCACCATTGGGGTTAGAAATTACTCGTATGGCATCATCTGTAAACTCTCCAGCAACCATATTTGCATCTCCAGAGGCCCATAAGCCTATTAATCTTTCTGCAGACTTACTCATTAGCTCTTTAGCGTTTGGAGGGCTAACTGCCTCTTGAACCAATTCTTGTGTGGTATTGTTTTTACAACCCGCTATAAAAAGAAGGCTCAATGCGAAACTTGTACTTAAAAAATTTTTCATTTTAATATGTTTTTATGTGAAAATCAAAAATAACAAATTAGGCTCACCAGGCAATTAATTAAATATTTATTATGTTTGAAAAATGAAAAACAGACAAGACATCTTTTTATTTATCAACCTATTATGGAACCAGAGAAAACTACGTATTGTTTATCTAATACTTCTGATAACAAGTTGCTCCCCTGATGATATTTGCGGCACAATCACTGGATTTGGAGCAGACGAGGATTGCCTTTTCATTAGAATAGACGGAGAAAGGCATTGCGTGGATGCAGAAATATATTATGAATCAGAAATAGGTGACCAAATTTGTTTAGAATATTCATAATTAGCATGAACCCGAAAATAGTACACCTATTTAATTTGTAAAACATAAATAAAATGTGAGGTGTTGCTTAAAAAAAATTGCAAGCTTTATAAAAGTAAGTTTAACCTACTTAAGAGGCTTAGAAATAGCTGAATTAAAAAAAGAAGATATGCCTATGTTTTGATTACGTTGGTTCCATAATTATTGCAATACTATTTTCAAGTATCTGCCCAAGGTGCAAGTTCTAACAAGACCACTCATTTTAAATTAATTAAAAATAATTGTGGCAGTGAGGAGGGAAAAAGATTAGATCTTCTTCTTTAAAGCTAACATAAATAACTTCTTCTTTTTTAAAGGGCCTTGGGCTAAAGACATTCCAAGTCTCCCCTTTATAGTCTGCGGTTATGCAGTATTCTTTTCCTTGAAAAAGAGATTTTTTTACCGTTAGGGCTATTTCAGAGCTTTCCTCAAGCGCTATTTTTTCTGCTCTGATATAATAGGATTGGCTATCTTTTTCGTACTTATTAATCCCTCCTAGTATTCTAGCGCAATAGCAATTTGCTGGTTTACAATACATTTCAACGGGGTTATCGTATTGCTGGAGCTTTCCAGCTTTAAAAACTAATATTTTATCAGCAATATTAAGAGAGTCTTTAATATC
>CAZAIL010000280.1:0-1893 GCA_964485155.1 uncultured Flavobacterium sp. | reverse complement strand
ACCTCCTGCGTGACAGGCAGGCATTCTAACCAGCTGAACTACCAAACCGTTGCTTTGAGCGGTTGCAAATATAAGTCAGTTTTTTATATATCCAAACAGAAAGAGTGAAAATTACATCATTTTTTGTCGGCTTAAAAAATAGCTTGTTAATACTTGATAAAAGCCTTGTTGAATATCTACAGGCACATATTCTATCTTATATTGCAAGCATTTGTTTTTCAATTCTTTAAAATAAGAATCCACTAATTCCGTGTATTTTTCTCGTATATTTTCGGCATATAAATTTACCTCTTCACCTGTTTCAACATCAATGAATTTTTTGGGAGAATTGTCAAAATCGAACTTAAATTCTGTTTTCCCATCAAACGTGTGGAATAATACTACCTCATGTTTGTTGTATTTTAAATGTCTTAGTGCTTCAAATAATTCTTCTCGATGTGTATTTGACTGAAACATATCTGTGAATAAGAAAATTAAAGACCGCCTATGAATTTTTTCGGCAATCTCATGTAAATACTGATAGGTTTCTGTGGCTGCATTTGAGGTGCTTGTGAGGATGTTTTCAAGTTGATGTAACAACATCTTTCTATGACGATCACTTCCTTTCTCTGGTGCATAATATTGATAGGTGTCTGCATAAATACTTAAACCAACTGCATCGCGTTGTCTTTTAAGAATCTCCATTAAAGAAGCTGCTGCAACAGCAGAAAACCCTATCTTGTTTAATTGATCTAAACGCTGTTCTTTAACAACGGGATAATGCATTGACGCAGAATTGTCAATAATAATATGACACCGTAAGTTGGTTTCTTCTTCGTATTTCTTGGTGTATAATTTTTCTGTTTTTGCAAAGAGCTTCCAATCTATATGACGGGTGCTCTCTCCTTTATTGTACAGCTTATGTTCAGAAAACTCTACAGAGAATCCATGAAATGGACTTTTGTGCATTCCAGTGATAAACCCCTCCACTACTTGGCGAGCCAAAATCGCTAGGTTTTTAATTTCTGAACTTTGTATTTGTGAAAAATCAATCATAGACACCTAAAATAGAAAAAGGCTTGACAAACGCCAAACCTTTTTACTTTCAATTATATGGATAGTGCTTATATAACAGCATCAATCTTTTCTGTGTACACATTTTTTTGAGCTACCCCAACTTGCTTGTCTACAACTTCGCCGTTTTTAAATAATAAAACGGTTGGAATATTTCTAACACCATATTTTGCAGCAAATTCTTGATTTGCGTCAACATCTACTTTTCCAACGATAGCTTTTCCATCATAATCTGTGTGAATTTCATCAATGATTGGCCCGACCATTCTACAAGGTCCGCACCATGCAGCCCAAAAATCAACCAATACTGGTTTGTCTGACTTTAATACTACTTCTTCAAAGTTCGCATCTGTTATTTCTAATGCCATGGTATTTTAATTTTTGTAATTAGTTTAAATTTTGTTTGCAAAAGTAACTAAATATTTCTTGTTACTATTCTGGTGAAGTTACTTTTTTCTATTTGTCTATCAAAGAAGCATATCCTTACAATTAAAAAAATAAAGACATCAGATAGTTCACTTTTATTCCTTGGAAGAATTAAATAGTGGTTTTAAAATCTTATCTAATTGATCAAATTCTATTAAAAAGGCATCGTGTCCATGAATTGATACTATTTCATGATAAAATACATTGCAATTTGATTTAGACATTTTTACATAGGTTTCTTTATTTTCTTGTGCCAAAAAAAACAAGTCAGAGTCTATGGCTACAAGATGAATCTGAGCCTTTATTTTATTTAATTCAAAAGCCCAATTTTTGGCATTAGTAACCTCTATAGTTCTTAGTAAATGATTCATCATTTTGTAAGCGCTTAGCTGAAACCTTTCCTGAAGTTTTTTA
>CAZAIL010000279.1:0-1911 GCA_964485155.1 uncultured Flavobacterium sp. | reverse complement strand
TTGCGCTATGAATGTCTTGGTTATCTACCAGTACATTAGTCATAATAAGGTCGAATGCAGCGTCCGAACTTCGGTTTGCTGTTTCAAACTGTGCTATCCCGCTCGTTCCTCCAATCATAAGCTTTCCTTGGAAAGAGGTAAGTGTCTTTCTATTAAACAAGCCAATTTGCAACTCATCCAATTCCTGAATAACCTCAATTCCCCAGCCTAATGAGTGATCATAGGTCAGCTTCAATAAACCTATACTCGTAGTCGCATAGGCATGCCCATCATGCTCTGTTAATCCGTAACAAGTCATGTAATCCTCATCTGAGACAATAGTATCTATGATGTCACCGTGGAAATCAAGAATTCCACCTCCCTCCATACCTATGATTAAATGATCTTTGTAAGCGAGAAGGTCGAGTATTGGATTCCTTAAAGGATAATGGGCAATTCCGCCCCTTTTATCGACGCTATACAGCCCATGAAATTCTGTAGCGATCCAAAGATCAGCACCATCAAATTCCAGATCCATAATGACCCTGCCGCGCATTTCTTCCTCGCTGAAAGGCGTTGTAAATAATTCTCCGTTAAAAAGTTGCAGTCCAGCGAGTGTTCCTACCCATAAACTGTCACCAAATGTGGACTCTAAAGACCAGATACTGGCATGCTTCAATCCCATCGCCGCAGGAGTGTACGGGAGGTAATGGTCAAGTAATTCTCCTTTTTCGCTGTATTTGAAGAGCCCCTCTGTAAAAGAACCTAGCCACATACTTGTGGAGGATTGGGAGTGTAATGTAGTGACCACTTTAGGCATATAACTCGCAGAGGGTATCGTTGGCATCCAGTTGTTTTCAACGTCTTTATACTGGACCAGACCGTCACCATCAAACCCAACCCAAAATTGATCACCAAGAGACGACATGCTAATAGCGCTTTGAATACTCGAGTAGGTAAATGATGCTGGCTTTCTTAGCTTCTTGAGTTCGTTACTTATTTTAGGAATAACCACTACTCCCCCATTAAATGTTCCGAACCAATAGGAGTCATAAATTTCATAAATATTATAAAACTGGTCGGTTAATATCTCGTTGTAAGGGTCTTGCTTAGAATAGACCTCAACGTCATTACTGTTGGCTACGAAAATACCGTCCCCGTCTGTGGTAATCCAGATGTCCTCATTATTCAACGCTACATCGAAAGAGTGAATAATCGGGATATTTAAACGGATTAATTCTCCATCTATCAGTTCAAATATACCTTGATCCCCAACTCCTATCACAACTCGATCGCCTTGAATATCAATCGCTTTTCTAAAAGACGAAATATTCTGCGTCGTAGTAATGTGGTTTATAGACTCGTTGGTATAATTGTAAAAGAGTAATTGTTCCCCTGCCGTGGCAAACCACAGCGTATCACCCTGCTCTACGAATTCGAAACAATATTCCAGTGACTTATCGTATTCAATAGATTCCATTTTAACCCAGTCATTCCAGCCCTTAGGCAAGTAAAACACACCTCGGCCATGGGTCCCTATCCATATTGTCCCAAAACGATCCTGGTAAGATCCTATAACCGTAGGTAAGCCAGGTAATTCCGGCAGTGATTTTTCCGGAAATGGACGTAACGTAGTGAGGTCATAGTGCACAATTCCCCCACGCTGCAGACCAATTAATAGCGTAGAATCTTGAGTAACTAGAAGACTCTGTACATTCCTAGATCTCCGAACCGAGGTGGAATCTAAAAATGAGAATTCCTTAGCCTGTCCTTCATTATAACGGTATAATCCTCCTCGAGTACCTATCCAAACGAAGCCGTATGGATCCTGAGCAATGTCGTACACCGTAGGATGTAACAGCCCCTCTGAGGGACCTACGTGACTGATGTTCTGTCCCCAGAGTAAAGCTGGACTTGCAAGCGCAAAGAGAA
>CAZAIL010000278.1:0-1926 GCA_964485155.1 uncultured Flavobacterium sp. | reverse complement strand
TTTATTTATTAATTGAATTTAATATGGAGATTAAACTATTTAAATCTTTAGGAGAAATTTTACTAAGTATTTTTTTTTCTATATCATCAGTAATTGGATCTATTTTTTTTAAAAAACCCAAACCATCCTCAGTGATAAATAATTCAATTTTCCTTCTGTTTTCTTTACAAATATTTCGTTTGACTAGTTTTTTCTGAATTAATTTATCAATTAAACGAGTTGTATTACTCATTTTATTTACCATTCTATCCTGAACAGTAGATAAATTTGCAGCTATTCCCTTTTGACCTCTCAATATTCTTAATACATTAAATTGTTGCTCTGAGATTCCGAAAGGTTTTAGTCCATTTAACAAGACCTTTGAAATTAATGCACTTGTTTTTAAAATCGAAATAATTGCATGCTTAGAATTCATTTGTCAATACAAAATTTGTAGTTACAAATATATCATAATTTATTTAAGTTCAAAACATTTTTCGTTTGTTTTAACAAAGAACTGATCGTATATTTGCTTAAATTATTATTTGATGGATTTATCACAAAAAGAATGGACTTCAAATCAGGCGGGAAATCAAGCTAGTATTATATTAGATGTGCGCACACCGGAAGAATATAATTCAGGACATATATTGTCAGCTCAATTATTGGATATCAGAAACCCTCAAGGGTTTATGGAAGGAATAGCTCAATTAGATACGAGTAAAACTTATTATGTATACTGTCGATCAGGAGCTAGAAGTGCACAGGCATGTCAATTATTAATGCAACAAGGTATTACAGATTGCTTTAACCTTTTAGGTGGTATTTTAGACTGGGCTGGTGAAACTACTAAATAAATAAACTCTGAATTCGCCCTGTTTTTTGTAAAATCAGTATTCATAAATTTATACAAGAAGCTTTTTTTATTTAATTTTTAAAAATCACTAATAAACATTAAAATATAGAGACTCTATTGAATAAAAGTCAATTAAACCATTTAATTATAAATTTATAAAATGTTTAAGCAAAAACGGATTAGACTTTTTTTTGAGCGTAATGGATTTGCAGTTTCTACTCGTTTAGCAGAAGTCTTGGGTATGAAAGTAAAAAATGTACGTTTATTTTTTATTTATGCTTCTTTCACTACTTTGATTGGAGGTTTTTTAATTTATTTGACTCTGGCATTTTGGCTTAAATTAAAAGATATGATTTACACCAAGCGTAGTTCTGTTTTTGATCTTTAATTTTTTATTTATTTATTCAATCTTTTGATTATTTTAAAAAATACAGAATAACTATTTTTTTTCAAACTAAATACTCTAAGAATTATATTACTAATAGCTCAATTAAAGATAGAATAATTGACTATTACAAAACTAAATCAGATGTTTATTGTTGTTTAGTTTGTTTTTCATTTGCTTTTTAAGATATTGACGTCTTAAACTACATTCTATAAAATCTTTATGAAACTAAAATTCAATAGAACCATACTTTTAAGTTTTTTCTTAGCCTTTTCAAGCACATCTTTGTTTTCTCAAGAACGTGGTTTGGATCAGCGAATTAATGACGCTTTTACCCCAGTCGCAAACTGGTGGGAAGGTTTAGTATTACATAATTTTCCAGGAACTGAAATACCAACTATTATTTTTTTACTAGTCGGAGGTGCCTTGTTTTTTACAATTTATTTTGGTTTTGTAAACGTGCGTCGTTTTCCAATGGCAATTAATACTGTACGTGGGAAATATGATGAAATTGATGACCATGGAGCTGAAGGTGAAGAAGGAGAAGTGTCTCACTTTCAGGCACTTGCAACTGCAGTTTCTGGAACAGTTGGAAATGGAAATATTGCTGGAGTAGCACTTGCTATTGCAGTGGGTGGACCTGGAGCTACCTTTTGGATGATACTATGTGGACTTTTAGGAATGTCTACCAAGTTTGTTGAATGTA
>CAZAIL010000277.1:0-1927 GCA_964485155.1 uncultured Flavobacterium sp. | reverse complement strand
TTTTCAATAGAGTCTTAAACGCCATTGTGCAATGCACCACCCAGCAAAATACCGCGAGAATATCAGCAATACTTTTTTACATGCCAGCTATGACTCCCTAAGACGCGCACCTCGCACACTCGTCACCTCGGTCTTGCATTGGTTTACGGCGTGTACCAGATCGGCGAGGTATAAGCTCTATCTTGGACTACTGTTGGGATGTCCTCTGACAGATCGAGATTAAAGAAAACAGCATCCTTTAGTGTCCACCTCGGTTTAGGTATCTCGATAACACGGCAATAATAAAAGCTCGCCTCTAAAGGGTCAAAATCAGGATCAACCCAAAACCCCGATAAGTGATCGGCGCCGATCGTATTAACAAAGGTCGCAGTGTCGAGGTTGACGGTCGAACCCACGGCCTCCAATTTCCCAGTTTTATCGTCGATAATCCGGTTACCCGCCCAAACCACGTCGTATACCTTTTCGTGTAATTCGCCACGTTGGTCGAGCCAGCCTTTGACAATCTGCAGCCTGTCTAAATTTGCCCCCGATGGGTCTTTCGAGGCCGAAAATAAAAAGCCGGGAGACTTGTTTCCAGCACTGACAGCTAGATCACCGCCCATCGGCACGCCATACTGATAACCCAGCACCTCATAGTCTGGCTGAGTAATCATCTCAGGGTTAAAGCCCCATCCACCAAAAAACCGCACGCGGATGCGAGACCCTGTCGTTGCATATACTTCCTTGCGTTTCATAGCCGCAAACAATGCATCTCGTGTATTTTCTTCGGCCCAAACCGCCGCATACCCAGAGGCTGAAATCTTCCAGTTTTCCCATAAGCGCCCGCCGGCGAGTTTGGTTTTTATGCGATTTGGTCCAGGCTCAGATTCAACAAACTTACCAAAGAAATTATCTTCCTCTGGCGTAACTAAACTATTGTGACCATCAGTACTGCCGATCATGCCAAATTTGTAGGGATTTATATTTAGCGTTTGTTGGTGGAGTAAACCCTCTTTTAGCGCTCCACGCAGGTATTCATGCTTTAGCATCCACTCTTTGACGTCGTCCATACCAAGATTGGTATCAAATGTTTCAAAGTCAGCAAATTCATCGCTAGGTGATAGTAGCGGGTGTGTTTCAGAGTCCCCCTTGACCTGCGTCACCTCTGCCAGCGGCTCCCAACGTGAGCTCATCCGTGCATAATTTATGTCTATCGGTTTAGCATCAATGGTTCTATCTGGGAACATCATTCCATTCGATAAATTTGGGTTATGGGGGATTGCAAGAACCTCGCCACCAGTTTTGAGTTCATACGCTGCAAGTGACTCCCAAAGCTCTCGTGGGTCTAATCCATCTTGCGCTGAAAAGGGTACTATCTGAGTAACTTTGTCCGCATCGTCTTTGAAGATGACCACCCGATGAAGGTTATTTCTCTCGATGATAGAGGTCCACTCATAACCTGAAAATGTAGTGAAAATACCCGGTTTATAATGCTCGTCAGCTACCTGCGCTACCGTTTCCCAAATCGTTTGCCGCACCTTTTTAGGAAAAGCCGGATATTTTATAGGATCAAGATAGCTTCCAGTGAAAGAAGGGTATATCTTTACGCGTTCACCCGCCTTATCCCACGCTGTCCATTTCCGCCCAATAGCTGTTTCCAGCACGCGAGGGTCTCCCAATCCAAACGCGTAAAAACCACCCAAATACTCCGCATGGTCAGAAACCACCAAGAAATCAAGGGGCCTCTTTATTTGAGTTTTCATACCGTTGTGCGCAACGATTACAGCACCCTGCGCATATCGAAACGCATCACGCGGCGATAGATTTCGATTGCCGTATGTGTAAGCATCAGCTGAGTTTTGAGTATGCTGGTGGGTATCGCCCCAATAGACTCTGTCGGGATGTGAGTCGAGGTTCGGCGAATATTCTTCGGCCGCTATAAACTCTG
>CAZAIL010000276.1:0-1937 GCA_964485155.1 uncultured Flavobacterium sp. | reverse complement strand
TCATAGTGAGTTATTTGCGTCTATTGCTAAAAAAATCGGTCATGATTTGACCACATTCCTCTTTCATTATTCCTTTAATAAGTGCTGTTTTGGGATGTAAATCACCCCCATGGTCTCTGAAACCTCTTTTGTCGTCATGAGCACCATAAACGACGCTGCCCATTTGTGACCAGAAAAGTGCTCCTGCACACATTGGGCATGGCTCTAGAGTCACATATAGTGTACATTTTGAAAGGTATTTACTCCCCAAGTAGTTACTTGCAGCGGTAATAGCTTGTATTTCAGCATGTGCCGTGACATCCGTCAGTCGCTCGGTCATGTTGTGCGCACGAGCGATAATACGTCCTCCAGCCACTACTACCGCTCCAACAGGAACTTCTCCATCTCTTGCAGCAGCCTTTGCCTCTGCTAAAGCAGCACGCATAAATACGTTATGATCATTTAGGTCTATCATCTTCCCTGCAAAATAGGTAATTGGGTCGCAAGTTTGGCTATTTTTGCTCTTCAAAGAATTACGAGATGTACAGATCACACACCTGTGGCGAACTACGCGCCGAGCATATAGGACAAACAGTTACCCTCGCTGGATGGGTACAGCGTTCACGTGAATTAGGAGGCATGACCTTCCTAGATTTGCGAGATCGATACGGTATAACCCAGATCGCTTTTAACGAAGAATGGGATGCTTCCTTGTTGCAACAAGCACGTAAGCTTGGTCGCGAATGGGTCATACAAATTGAAGGAGAAGTTATAGCGCGTCAAAGTAAAAACGCAAAGATGACAACGGGTGATATAGAGCTTAAATCGCTCAATCTAGTTGTTCTCAACGCAGCAAAGACGCCACCGTTTACTATTGAGGAAGAGAGTGATGGCGGTGAAGAGCTGCGTATGAAGTACAGGTACCTTGATCTTCGTCGAGGTCCCCTTCAACGGAATTTATTGCTCCGCAACCGTGTTAATATTGAGGTACGTAAATTTTTGGATGCCCAGGGGTTCATGGATATCGAGACCCCATTTTTGATCAAGTCTACTCCAGAGGGTGCTCGAGATTTTGTGGTTCCTTCGAGAATGCAAGAGGGAAAATTCTATGCATTACCCCAAAGTCCACAAACCTTTAAGCAGTTGCTTATGGTGAGCGGTTATGATAAATATTACCAGATCACCAGATGTTTCCGCGATGAAGATCTACGCGCTGACCGTCAACCTGAGTTTACTCAGATTGATTGTGAGATGGCCTTTGTGGAGCAGGAAGATATACTGGCCACCTTTGAAAGCCTCTTATTGCACCTTCTAAAAGAAGTAAAGGGTCTCGATATTAAGAGCGTCCCAAGAATGACCTATGCGGAGTCGATGGAGCGCTATGGAAACGACAAGCCTGATATCCGTTTTGATATGGAACTGGCCAACCTGAACCACTTGACCAAGGACCTTGGTTTTATGGTTTTTGATCAAGCCGAAACGGTGCTCGGTATCTCTGTATCGGGAGCAGCTTCATGGACACGTAAGCAGATTGACAAGCTCACGGATTGGGTCAGGCGCCCAGATATTGGCATGAAGGGAATGGTATACTGTAAGGTCAATGAAGACGGGACATATAAAAGCTCTGTAGATAAATTCTATACTCCTGAACAGCAAGCTGATTGGGCCAAAGCAGCAAAAGCTAAACCCGGCGATTTGATACTTATTCTTGCAGGTGAGGATCGATTGACCCGTAAGGCGACATCAGAGTTGCGCTTGCACATTGCCGAAGAATTAGGACTACGAGATCCTTCCGTATTTGCCCCGTTGTGGGTAATAGATTTTCCGTTGCTTGAATGGGACGAGGACACCAACCGCTATCACGCGATGCACCATCCGTTTACCTCGCCAAAGCCGGAGGATATTGAGTTGATAGATTCAGATCCAGGTAAAGTAAGAGCCAACGCATATGATTTAGT
>CAZAIL010000275.1:0-1954 GCA_964485155.1 uncultured Flavobacterium sp. | reverse complement strand
CGAGAAACATAGACAGCACATGGACTTCAAGCTTGAAAGTAGCATTGCAAGTTGGAGATAAATTAGATGTATTTCAGTTTACTTATACAGGTATGGATTCTGCATCTGGTGCGCCTCTATTACTCCAAAAAAGCACGGCGATGTCACCTGCAGGAAAGTCAGTTCCTGTGAGCGTCTTATTGGTAGATGAATATTCTGAGAAAGAGTGGCATTTGTTGGATACGCTTCAGATCAATAGATCTGCGGTGCTACTTTCCGAAGCTCTTATCTTAGATCTTGGCTTAAACGCACCAGAATCGTTTTTAAAAGGGAGTGTTAACGTCGTTCCTAAAGCGAATCTGGGCATTCCTGTTTTTGACAATGAAAGGACTCTTAGATGGTATTCGGATGTCCATGTGACCAAAGGCAAATATTTATTGAAGTACCATATTGCCAAATTAGACGGTGAAATTATACCTGGTTCACAAGGGTATAAAAGATGCTTGGAAGGAGCTAATCCGGTTTTGGTAGATCTTGACCTATCATCAAAATCTAGCGGAAATTATGAGATCGTTTTAACTGTATTGGATAGTAGTGGATTTGAAGTGGAAACTAAGACATCACCTTTTTTATGGTACAATACCGCTGCCGATTCTCAAGAACGATTCAATCCTGACGCATTGATTACAAGGACAGAATTTGAGGGAAGTTGGGGACGTTGGTCAGAGCTTCACAACTATATTCGAATGGTTGCTCCGATCGCTTCTCTAGCAGATAGAAGGATTCTAGGAAATTTAAGAGACACAGAGGACACTGCTCGTGCTGCTCAATTTTTAGTTGGTTTTTGGCAAGAGAATGCTCCCGAAAATGCAATTCAAACTTGGAGGGGATATTTAGAAATCGTAAAGAAAGTGGATAGAGAATTCGGATCTAGAACGCTTCCAGGGTATAAGACACAAATGGGAAGAGTGTTTCTTCAATATGGTGCGCCTAGTTTGGTTGAGAATAGACCCTTCGATGGGAAAAACTATCCTTATCAGATTTGGCAATATGATCATTTGAAAAGTGGATCTACACCTGTCCAGCAGAATGAAGTATTCATCTTCGTTGATCAAGAATTAGTAGGACGACAACTCACGTTGATCCATAGCAGCGCAATTGGAGAAGTTAAGGATCACAAGTGGCAATATCACTTGAGTAGACATACCAATGCTGGGCCTGATATTGATGCTACATCAAGCCGGATGGGAAGAGATAATTTTGGAGAGCGTATTTCAAATTCTCTAATTATAGGCAACCAGGGTACTTGGTTTGATACATTTAACAACTAGATGAAAGATTCCATAGCAGTTGCTGTCCTTAATTGGAATGGTAAAACTCTTTTAGAACGATATTTACCCGGAGTCATTACACATAGTAAGCCGCACCCCATTTACGTTATAGATAATAACAGCAGCGACGATAGTGTTTCGTATATCACTACTAATTTTCCAGAGGTAACGGTTATTCAAACTGGAGAGAACCTTGGTTACGCTGGAGGTTACAATGTAGGAATGAAGTCTATCAATGAGCGCTACACGGTCCTACTAAACAGCGATGTTCGAACTACTCCAGGTTGGTTGAATCCTATTGCTGATCATTTTGAGGAACATCCAAAGTGTGCTGCAGTACAGCCTAAAATACTTTGGGATAGATCGCCAGAAAAGTTTGAATATGCCGGAGCATCAGGTGGGTTTATGGATAGTTATGGCTATCCCTTTTGTAGAGGAAGAGTCCTACATGAGCTGGAGAATGATATTGGTCAGTATAACGATCCTCGTCAAGTGTTTTGGGCAACAGGCGCGTGCTTAGCTGTTCGTACGGAGGTTTTTAAAGAACTGAAAGGTCTGGATCCTATATTATTCGCTCATATGGAGGAGATAGACCTATGCTGGCGAATGCAACGTGCGGGATATGAAGTGTGGGTTCAGCCTGA
>CAZAIL010000274.1:0-1981 GCA_964485155.1 uncultured Flavobacterium sp. | reverse complement strand
AAGACGTGGTAGAAAACCTTTTGGAAATAAAGATGGTGGTGGATTTGGAAAACGAAGAAGTTCTGAAGGATCATCTGGTGGAAGAAGAAGTGAAGGCGGTGATAGAGGAAGAAGCTCTTTTAGAAGCGGTGGTGATAGACCAGATAGAAATTCTAGTAGCGACAGAAAGCCTACTGGATTTGGAAGAAAACGTAGAGATAGATAATCTATTATAAATTAAAAACCCCGAGCTTTTTAGCTCGGGGTTTTTAATTTATAATAGTTAAATAAACTACTCCTCCATCATTGAAGCAGCTCGCTTTTTGTAAGTTCCGTTTTCTAATAAGTCTCTAATTACAGAAAATGCAACAATCGTTTCATCTATGTCTGTTTGTGTATGTGTAGCTGTAGGAATTAATCGTAAAATAATTAATCCTTTTGGTATTACTGGGTACACTACAATAGAACAAAATACACCATGATTTTCTCTTAAATCATACACCAAAGCCATTGCTTCTGGCACATCACCTTTAAGAAAAACTGGAGTAATGCATGTTTGAGTGGTTCCTAAATCAAACCCAGCATTGCGTAAACCTGATTGTAAAGAATTGGTGTTTTTCCATAACGTATCTTTTAATTCTGGCATGGTACGAATCATATCCAAGCGTTTTAATGCTCCTTTTACCATGGTCATAGGCAATGTTTTTGCAAAAGTTTGTGAACGCATATTGTATTGTAAAAACTGAATCACATCTTTATCACCAGCCAAAAAAGCACCAATACCTGCCATAGATTTTGCGAAAGTTGCAAAATATACATCAATATCATCTTGAACTCCTTGTTCATATCCTGTTCCTCTTCCACCTTCCCCCAAAGTTCCAAAGCCATGGGCATCATCTACTAATAATCTAAAGTTATATTTTTTCTTAAGTGCTACAATTTCTTTTAAACGACCTTGCTCTCCACGCATTCCAAATACACCTTCAGAAATTGCTAGAATTCCTCCACCAGTTTTTTCAGCCATTTTCACAGCTCGTTTCATGTTTTTCTCAAAACTTTCCATGTCGTTATGTCTGTAAACAAAACGTTTTCCTGGATGTAAACGAACACCGTCTATAATACAGGCATGTGTATCTACATCGTATACTATGATGTCATTTTTACTTACCAAAGCATCAATTGCAGACATAATTCCTTGGTATCCAAAATTTAATAGATACGCTTTATCTTTCCCTACAAACTCTGCACATTCTCTTTCTAGTTGCTCGTGAAAATCTGTATGACCAGACATCATTCTTGCCCCCATTGGGTAAGCCATTCCGTGTTCTATAGCTGCTTCTCCATCAGCTTTTAAAACTTCTGGATGATTGGCTAGTCCTAAATAATCATTTACACTCCAGGTAATTACCTTCTTTCCATTAAAAGACATACGGTTAGAAATCGGCCCTTCTAGCTTAGGAAAAACATAGTATCCTTCTGCTTTATCTGCCCAATTTCCCAGTGGTCCTTTGTCTGCTTTTATTCTGTCAAAAAGGTCGTTTGTCATGTTATGAAATATTTATTGAGCAAATTAATATAAGGGTACAAAGTAACTGAATTTTGAGGAATTATTCAAATAAAATAATTCTTGAAAATAGATTTTTTACTATAAAGTAGTAGACATTTATTATATTTCTTAAATATAGGTTGAAGGTTTGTTCTGTGGTAGTTCAGGATCATAGAAACCTTGCTCTTTCATCCAATCGTCACTGTAAATTTTACTCATATAGCGAGATCCGTGGTCTGGGAATATTAAAACTACAAAACTATCTTTATCAAACATTCCTTTGTTAGCGTACTGTTCTGTGGCTTGCATAATAGCTCCACAGGTATATCCTGGAAAAATCCCTTCTTTTTTAATAATATCTCTTGCTTTGTATGCGGCATCTTTGTCTGTTACTTTTTCATAAACATCTATAGTAGAAAAGTCTGTTGCAGCAGGAATCAAATTTTTTCCTAAACC
>CAZAIL010000273.1:0-2000 GCA_964485155.1 uncultured Flavobacterium sp. | reverse complement strand
GCTACTGAATTTACTGATCTTGGCATAATTCAAATTGTTTTTTGTAGTAGGCGGTTTGTAAACAAACACTTAATTTAGCCTAACTCCATGGTTAATAATTAAATTCCCTAAACAAAAGCTTACTTTAAAGCTAATTGTTTTCTAATGTTTGGCGCATCTGCTTTGTGTACTAAAGTGTCATGCGTCAATCTAAGCTTACGTTTTTTAGACTTCTTTGTTAAGATGTGACTTTTAAACGCGTGCTTTCTTTTGATTTTCCCAGAACCAGTTAACTTAAAACGTTTCTTGGCACTAGACTTGGTTTTCATTTTAGGCATCTCTCCTTCGTTTTTATTTTCGCTTATTATCTTTATCTGAAATAAATATCCAGTTTTTTTCTACTTTGCTTTCTTTGGGGCGATGAACATAATCATACGCTTGCCTTCTAATTTCGGTAATTGCTCTACTTTTCCATATTCTTCTAATTCTTGAGCTAATTTTAACAAAAGAATTTGACCCTGTTCTTTAAATATAATTGATCTTCCTTTAAAGAATACAAATGCTTTTAATTTCGCTCCATCTTGTAAGAATTTCACAGCATGTTTCTTTTTAAATTCATAATCATGCTCATCAGTCTGAGGTCCAAAACGAATTTCTTTCACAATCACTTTAGTCGCTTTAGACTTCATGACTTTATCTCGTTTTTTCTGCTCATACAAGAATTTCTGGTAATCGACAATTTTACATACCGGTGGAACTGCTTTAGGTGAAATTTCAACCAAATCTAATTCTTGTTCTTTAGCCATTTCTTTGGCTTTAGCCAAAGGGTATACATCCACTTTAATGTTGTCACCTACCAACCTTACTTCATCGACAAAACGTATCCTGTCGTTAATTCTGTGTTGATCTTCTTTAATTACTCTTGCAGGTCCTCTAGACCTTTTTCTCCTGATTGCTATAACCTATAAATTTAATCCCTTTTCACAGGGGTTCATACTAATTCTTAAACTCTATAACCGTTTTATTTATTTCTTCTTTTATTAGTGAAATAAATTCTTCTATACTAAATGTACCAATGTCACCTGCACCATGTTTTCTTACAGAGACTGTTCCTTCATTTTCTTCCTTCTCACCAACAATTAACATAAATGGAATTTTACTCACTTCTGCATCTCTAATCTTTCTTCCAGTTTTTTCGCTTCTCTTGTCTACGAGCGCGCGAATTTCGGACTTTTCCAACAAATGTAAAACTTTTTCGGTATATATTTGATATTTATCACTGATAGGCAAAATGATAACTTGTTCTGGCATTAACCATAAAGGGAAGTTTCCTCCGGTGTGCTCTAGCAATACAGCGATAAAACGCTCCATAGATCCGAACGGAGCTCTATGAATCATAACAGGCCTATGAAGCTGATTGTCTGCTCCTTTATAGGTTAAATCGAAACGTTTGGGTAAATTATAATCAACTTGTATTGTTCCTAATTGCCAATTTCTGCCTAAAGCATCTTTAACCATGAAGTCTAATTTTGGACCATAAAACGCTGCTTCACCTTCCACAATTTTATAATTTAATCCTTTGTCTGATGCAGCGCTAATAATTGCATTTTCTGCTATTTCCCATGTTTTTAAATCTCCGATGTATTTATCTGGGTTGTTTTTGTCTCTTATAGAGACTTGTGCAGTAAAATCTTCAAATCCTAAAGAACCAAAAACATATAACACTAAGTCTATTACATTTTTAAATTCTTGATCTAATTGTTCAGGAGTACAAAATATATGTGCATCATCTTGAGTAAATCCTCTTACACGAGTTAAACCATGCAATTCACCACTTTGCTCATACCTGTAAACAGTGCCAAATTCTGCAAAGCGTTTAGGAAGGTCTTTATATGAGTAAGGCTTAAAGTTGTAGATTTCACAATGATGTGGACAGTTCATTGGTTTTAGTAAGAATTCCTCATCCATTTTTGGAGTTTTGATAGTCTGAAAACTATCTTCTCCATATTTTTCATAATGAC
>CAZAIL010000272.1:0-2002 GCA_964485155.1 uncultured Flavobacterium sp. | reverse complement strand
CGCCGCACTTCTTTGCAGCGCGTCGAGGATTTAGTGATTTAATAGCTCTTTCAAATAAAATTTTCTTGAAGCGGGCAGGGCTAATTTGTAACTTCTTTGGATGACAAAACGTTCCCCATTTTGCTACTTTAAAGCCAGCCCCCATTCACCCTCTCGGTCGCCTCTGGGCCCGCTAAATGAGCAACGGGGTCTTGGGTGTGGGGTTAGGTTGGATGTATGGGTCTGCAGGAACGCCATCTCTATTCCCGCACCAATTTCAAGCTGAACCGTGCCGCTGCTCTCGCTGAGTGGCGTCAATTGTTGAGCGCATATATTTAGACTGCGCTAGCAATCTGATGCTTGTTTTCATCAGTCTGATAGCATCCCACTAGACAGAAGGCTGCGTGCCTTTTATGAATAGCCTATGCCTCATGACCATGCTGATCACGATCACCCGCACACATTGCTACCCTCTGACCCTGCTCTGCGGGTCAAGGCGCTTGAAACCATCCTGACCCAAAAAGGGTTGATTGACCCCGCGGCGTTGGACAAAATCATTGAAGCCTATGAGACCAAGATTGGGCCGCGCAATGGCGCTCGTGTGGTCGCAAACGCTTGGACTGACCCTACTTTCAAGGCCGCATTGCTAAGTGATGCGACGTCTGTGGTGTCAGAGTTGGGCTATTATGGCCGGCAAGGCGAACATATGGTGGTGGTGGAAAATACAGACGAGGTGCACAATATCGTCGTGTGTACGTTGTGCAGCTGTTACCCGTGGCCTTTGCTCGGCATCCCGCCTGCATGGTATAAATCAGACGCTTATCGCGCTCGGGCTGTCCGAGAGCCGCGCAGGGTGTTGGCTGAATTTGGCGTGACCTTGCCTAGTGAAAAGGCTGTGCGCGTTTGGGATTCCACTGCTGAGATACGTTATTTAGTGCTGCCACAGCGTCCTAAGGGCACGGATGGGATGGATAAGGTCGCGTTGATGGGCCTGATCACCCGCGATAGCATGATTGGCACAGGATTGGCGATCGCGCCATGAGCCGCATTCACGATATGGGTGGCCGCTTTGGCGATGGTATGATTGTGCCCGAGACTGAAGATGATCCCGTTTTTCATGAAAAGTGGCATGGCCGCGCGCTGGCCATAACTTTGGCCGCTGGCGCATTAGGAAAATGGAATATCGACATTAGCCGCCATGGCCGAGAATGCCTTTCGCCTGTCGATTACGCATCCATGTCATATTACGAAAAATGGATGGCGGGTTTGGCTGGGCTGTTGGTGGACACTAATATCCTAAGTCGTGAAGAATTGGAGAAAGGCCGCGCGATTGGATCCAGTAATCTGACAGCTAAGCGGATGGATGCGGATAAGGTTGCAGGGGTTTTGGCCTCTGGCGGTCCTGCTGATCGTCCCAGTGATGTGCCTATTTTTTACAAAGTTGGTGAGACGGTTAGCACCCGTAAGATCAATGGCAACCGCCATGTGAACGGTGGGCACACGCGGCTGCCCACATATGTCCTTGGGGCAGTGGGGCGTATTGTGATGATCCATGGCGCACATATATTACCAGACAGCAGTGCACACCGTTTGGGTGACGCTGCGGAGCCACTTTATGCGGTCGCCTTTTTGGCATCGGAGTTGTGGGCTAATCCTGAGCACCCTAAAGACGAGGTCGTCTTGGATTTGTGGCAAAGTTATCTTAGTGGTGCACCTTGAGCGCCCGCGAACCTGTGTTTGAGGCTCCGTGGCACGCACAGTTGTTTGCCCTGACTGTTTATTTGAACGAGGCGGGGTACTTTGCGTGGCCTGATTGGGCGGATCGCTTTAGCGCGACCTTGAAGCGTCAAGGCGTGGATAAAGACCTGAATGGCGGTGACGATTACTTTAGCGCATGGCTTGAGACGTTAGAGGCGTATTTATCCGAAACAGGTGCCGCGTTGCCAATGGACGTTGTACAGATGCGCAATGCGTGGGAGCAGGCCTATCTTTCAACGCCCCACGGTGAACCTGTTGCGCTGGG
>CAZAIL010000271.1:0-2004 GCA_964485155.1 uncultured Flavobacterium sp. | reverse complement strand
CCCTCACCCTCATTGCCGCCGCCATCGCCTCCGCCCCCTCCACCCTCACCGCCGTCGCCGTCGTCTCCGCCTCGTTCCCCTTCGCCCCCGCCACCATCGCCGACGCCGCTCTTGCCCCCTTTACCGCCGCCCTCACCGCTTGAGGAGCTTATAGACTTCGAAGCGCGTGTCGAAACAGGCGAGGCCACAACAGGCGAGGCCAAAAGGCCGTCGATGGGTGCCATCGTCAACGTCGCTGTGGTCGTGCTGATGCTCGTCGCGGTCTTGGCTGTGCTAATGCTGCTGAGGTATTGTCTTCAGAAGAGGCGGGTCAGGCTTACGGATAGGGTTAGGCCTAGGATTACCGCCGGCGGCCGGGAGGAGAAACACCCTCCGAACGAGCAAATGAACACAGCCGCACCGCACCGGGACGACTTTGTTTTAGTACCGCACCACCGCAAAATATTTTGGCAGCGGGATGACTTTGTTTTAATATAAATCTACTTTTGAGTAATGGGGTCCCTCTTATTCGAAGGGGCGTGTTTTCGTCCCAGCGAGCAGCGTTAACTTACAGTACAGGGGGTGGTGTGGTGCCCCTGAATCGGTTTCACGGATCAAAAAACGAAGTGCGCGGGATGAGGGCATGTAGTGACAAGGTAATGCGGACGAGCGGCGTCGGCGCTCGTCCGCTGATAACCCTCTCCCTCGCAAGTCCGACCGCGGCGAGGATTGCGTGCGAATCAAGCACCTGCTGCTCTGCGTGTGGAAGGAAAGGCGCTGGTGCCCACGCACCCACTACTGGAGCTAACCCTAATACCCTAACCAGCTATGACATGCCTACCTTCAGGCTCTGCAAGGAAGGAGAGCACGTTGCGCGTGCGCGTCAGCATCACGAACATGACCTTGCGCTCCTACGGACGGTACGCACGTTTTACCACTTGCAAAGCTGCAACATGTAACAGCTTTTGAAAAGGTCCACGTGAAACAGCTCCACCCACACGAGCACGTCGTTCGTTCATTCACGCAGAGCAATCCATGGTCAAAGGCCTTCGACCCTCGCCCATGGCGCTCAGCGAGAGCTCACAGGAGAGCCCGGGGTCCCCGACACCGGACTTGGAAAAGGCCGTGGCAGAACCACCAGTGGCCACGAACACGTTGGCCACCGCGCCGCCGGTGGAGGAGAGTGGCGTCGAGGATGAGCAGCTCGCCGAGGGGTCGTTGGGCTTCCGTTCAAACCGATCAGCGGCGTCAGCGAAGCTCAGCTCCCGCCGGCGAAATACGGGTAATCCTGACAATCCTTCAATTCCTACTGAGAGCTGGGCTGCGCAGTCGTCGCGGGCGGCCGACCTGACGGCTGACGTAAAGTAGTTCACCGAACCCAACTGAGTCGTTCGAGTTCACGCGACTATCAATGGGTGGGGATAATCTCTTACGACCTGCCTGGCTGGGTGGGTGCCGCGGCGGCCCCGGCCAGAGTTTCGATTGGAAGGCCCCCAAATATGTTTCATTAATATGCCTGATTCGGGCCCAAATTTCTAAAAGTTTTACCCTAAAATGGGCCCCAATTCCAGTGTGTTTTACAGACTGAAAGGTGAAAATTTCAAAACAGGGGGGGTAGGCAGCGAACCGGAGGGAAACGGCCGTGAATGAAGCCGCGTCGAGCGAGAAATAGGCATGCGTCCGAAATTGCATCACCAACCATGCCAGCACCACCGAGCGCAGGGCCAGACAGAGCAGAGCGCATGGCTTGAGTCTCCAAACTTGCGGGGGAGGAAGGAGCATCGAAAGTTGAAATTTTGCCCATATTTTTAGCTCGGGTCGAAAGGCCGGCGACGGGCCCAAATTTGCCCATATTTTCACTCACGGCCGCGGCCACCCAAATTCCATAAAAAATATGTCGAAACTCTGGCCGGGGCCAACTCACAACTGACTTCCTTCCTTCAACTCACAGTCAGTGAGCCAAGTCCGAGGCAGGGTGACTTCGTTGTTAGTGCGCTGCACGAGCCCGTCACGGCATAATGATGC
>CAZAIL010000270.1:0-2005 GCA_964485155.1 uncultured Flavobacterium sp. | reverse complement strand
GAAAAGAATTATTTTGCTCTAAAGTATGTACATCTTGTTTTAGAGTTAGAATTGTATTCTCTTTGACAACAAATTGCGCAAAACTTTTATGAGTAATTAAAACACATAAAAATGCCACTAGAAATAGGGGGCTAAATAGTTTATGTGATTTATTTGGGGTAGTCATTTGTGAATTAGGGTTCAATAATATTTCACAAAAATAAGAAAAAAAATATTATTTGGAAAAACTTTTAAAAAAAAAAGCAAATAAAGAATTATAATAGCTTCTAACAAAAAAACAACGCCTTTCATACAAAAGGCATTGCTTATATTATTTAAAAATATCAATTGTTACAAACATGTAAAATGTTCAAACTGATAAATGTAATCTTATTAAACTTTAATTTCAACTTCTACGCCGCTTGGCAATTCTAATTTCATTAAAGCATCGATAGTCTTAGATGAAGAACTATAAATATCTAATAAACGTTTGTAAGCAGATAATTGAAATTGTTCTCTCGATTTTTTATTCACGTGAGGTGAACGTAAAACCGTGAAAATTTTCTTATTTGTTGGTAGAGGTATTGGACCGTTTACAACTGCTCCAGTACTCTTTACTGTCTTTACAATTTTCTCAGCAGATTTATCTACTAAATTGTAATCGTAAGACTTTAATTTTATTCTAATTTTTTGACTCATCGTTTTGTTTTTAGTAGATTACCCTTTTGCTTTAGCGATTACCTCTTCTGAAATATTAGAAGGTGTTTCTGCATAGTGAGAAAATTCCATAGTAGAGGTTGCTCTACCAGAAGAGAGAGTTCTTAAAGTAGTAACATATCCAAACATCTCAGATAATGGTACGTCTGCCTTTACAACTTTTGCTCCTGCTCTGTCATCCATTGCATTCACTTGGCCTCTTCTTCTATTTAAATCTCCAACAATATCACCCATATAATCTTCAGGTGTAACAACATCCATTTTCATTATGGGCTCAAGGACTACAGCCCCTGCTGCTTTGGCAGCTGCTTTGTATCCTAATTTTGCTGCTAACTCAAAAGAAAGAGCATCAGAATCGACCGCATGAAAAGAACCATCTTTTAATGTAATTTTCATAGAGTCCATTTCAAACCCAGCCAAAGGACCATTCTTCATTGCCATTGCAAATCCTTTTTCTACAGATGGAATAAATTCTTTTGGTATACGACCTCCTTTAATAACATCAACAAATTGTAAACCTGAACCTTCAAAATCATCATCAACTTTACCCATTTCAAATACAATATCTCCAAATTTACCACGTCCTCCAGATTGTTTCTTATATACTTCTCTGTGTTCTGCTGTTTTAGTTAAAGCTTCTTTATATTCTACTTGAGGTTCACCCTGATTTAATTCGACTTTAAATTCACGTCTCATTCTATCAACAATAATATCTAAGTGTAATTCTCCCATTCCTGAGATAATTGTTTGCCCTGAAGCCTCATCTGTTTTTACTTGAAAAGTAGGATCTTCTTCTGCTAATTTTGACAATGCAGTACCCATTTTTTCAACATCAGCTTTGGTCTTAGGCTCTATAGCAATCCCAATTACTGGATCTGGAAAGTCCATTGATTCTAAAACAATTGGATGTTTTTCATCAGTTAAAGTATCTCCAGTTTTTATAGATTTAAATCCTACCGCTGCTCCAATATCACCAGCTTCGATGTAATCGATGGCATTTTGCTTGTTGGCATGCATTTGATAGATACGAGATATACGCTCTTTTTTACCTGAACGATTGTTTAACACGTAAGAACCTGCATCTAAACGACCAGAGTATGCTCTAAAAAAGGCAAGACGACCCACAAAAGGATCTGTTGCAATCTTAAAAGCTAAAGCAGCAAAAGGTTCTTTTACATCTGGTTTACGTAAAACCTCTTCTCCTGAATTAGGATTCGTTCCAACAATACCTTCTTTGTCCATAGGAGAAGGTAAATAACGACATACAGCATCTAAAAGAAACTGAACCCCTTTATTTTTGAAAGCGGAA
>CAZAIL010000269.1:0-2010 GCA_964485155.1 uncultured Flavobacterium sp. | reverse complement strand
TCAAAAGAAACCGAGCTGTTGTCATTTATAAAGAGTGAACTCTCTGGACCCAAAGAAAATGTTTGTCCATAACTCAGTAAAGAAAAAAAGAAAAAAGAGATTATAATTTTTAACATCTATCAAATATAAAAAATCATTTTAATTTAATAACAAAAATAATAGGTGTAAACACCAAAAAAACACTCAAACGAGGCTTCTTTATAATAAACGAAATAGGATTTGCTGCGCTGATCCTTTGCGCTTTGCGCTAAGAATAGTAGAAAAAAAATAACTATATTTGGTATAATAATATAAAAAATTCTTCCAATGTATAAAATATTTTTATTTTTTCTATCCTTATCATTTATTCTCAACTCTTGTAGTTCTAGCTCTGAATATGACTTATTTGCATTTGAAAATTCTAATGGTGATTGGGGTTATTTTGACAAAGAAGGTAAAATTGTAATTACCCCCCAATTTAAATCTGCATTTGCTTTCCATGATGGTTTAGCTATGGTAGAAATTGAGTTTGATGACAAAAGTAAGTTTACTTATATAGACAAAGAAGGTAATTATGATATTTTAAAAAATTGGGATAAAGCCATTAGTTTTAACGATGGCTTAGCTATAGTTAGAAATGACCTAGGTTATCCATTAGCCATTGACACTAATCTTGAGGTAGTTTTAGAGTTCCCGAATGCAGTTTTTATATCTGGATTTTCTAAAGGCTTAGCATTTCATATCTCTAAAGTTCCTGAATATGATGATATACCTTTTATTGAAATTATTGATAAAAATGGAGTGACTATTGATAATATATTATACGAAGGTGGAGCCAAAGGTGGGATGTTTCTAAACTATTTCAGTGAAGGTGTTTTCATTGCTAGTGAGGCAGCTGTTAATGATGCGGGAAGATATGAGAAACAACAGCTAGTTGCAATAAACGATGAGGGCAAAGTCATTACTAGGTTTGATGATGGATTGGAAAGTTTATCGCCATTTAATAATGGTCTTGCGCTGGCTCAATTTTCTGATGATAAATGGGGTGTGGTTAATAAAAAAGGTGAAATTATTATTAACCCTCAATTTAACAAAATTTACTTTGATGGAGACGATTATATTGTTAAGGTAGGCAAAAAGTGGGGGTGGATTGACTCAGAGGGTCAATTTATAATTAATCCACAATTTAAAGATATACGAAACAGAGGATTCAATGGGACAGATCTAGCCGCAGTAAAAGTTGGAGATAAGTGGGGGTTTGTAAATAAACAAGGAAAATTAGATATAAATCCACAATTTGAATCAGCTTCTCCATTTTTTGGAAATGTAGCACTAGTTTACAAAAGAAAAAGTGGGCATGGTATGATAGATAGTGAAGGTAAATTCGTGGCTAATCCGCAATTTGATGACGTCCTTCCAGAATATTATACTAAACAAATATATGGTGTTAATGAAGAAATTGAATTTAAAAGCCGAGACAATGCTTTTTTAATTGAATCAGACTACGTCAATATAGATGGGATGGATGATGTAATTAGATCAAATATTACCGGAATAAGTTGGGGACTATATGGTTTAGCAACTGATCAAGTAACACTTTCAAATTTTCTAGAAGCCAAGGCCAATGATTCTCTGATATTCAAAAAATCATGTGACCAAAGCGAGGGATACATGATTAATAAAATCTCAAACTACCAAAATAGTTATTATAAATATGATGCCAATGGATATTATGAGGGGTACAAAAAAAGTGGTTATTACGCTATTAGCCCTAACGGCAAAACTCCAACATCAGGGATGTATGCTACTGACGGAAAATCTAATGCGGTAACCAACTCGTTCAAAGTAAGTTTTGATGATTCTAAAGCGTATGACTCAGACAGTAGTAGAGCTGTAAGTTGTGATGATGCTCTTAGACTTAATTACATAACATTTAGTGCAGACGTTTGGGCCAGTAAAAAAGTTCGAAAAGGGTTTAATGAAGTAACCAATAAGTTTTACAGCTCTTCTAATGATAAGTTGTCAGAATTT
>CAZAIL010000268.1:0-2026 GCA_964485155.1 uncultured Flavobacterium sp. | reverse complement strand
TAAACAAATTAACACACAAATTATTTAAAAAATTAAAATCCTGTAGGATAGATATCTTAGAGGATATCCCACCCCCAGAAATTGCTTGGGAAATTAGGGATGATAATTCTAAAGAATTTAATATTCTTGGAACCCACGGAAACTTTAGTTTGGTAAAGGGAAAAGCCAAAAGTAAAAAGTCATTTTTTATTAATATGGCTATCTCTGCTGCAGTTGAAGAAGGACTGCTTCAAAACAAGCTTAGAAGCCCTCTTAAAGACGGTTTTAATCAAGTTCTATACTTTGATACAGAACAGTCTAAATACCACGTTCAGATGGCCGTAAAGCGAGTGTGTAAACAGATAAATGTTCAAATTCCTTCTAATCTTGATACCTACGGCTTAAGAACTTCAAGCCCATCTGAAAGACTAAAACTTATAGAATATGCCATTGAAAATACTCCCAATTTAGGTTTTGTAGTTATTGATGGTGTAAGGGATTTAATTACATCAATAAATGATGAAGCAGAAGCTTCAAATATGGCTTCAAAGCTTCTTAAATGGACCGAAGAGTATAACATACATATTGTCGTAGTTCTTCACGAAAATCCTGGCAGCGATAAAGCAAGAGGGCATATAGGAACTGAACTAACCAATAAAGCGGAGACTGTAATTGCTGTTGAGGTGGATAAATATGATGATAATATATCTACAGTACGTGCAGGGTTTTGTAGAAATAAATCATTTAAGCCTTTTGCTTTCCAAATTACAGATGATGGACTTCCACAAATAATCGAGGGTTATGCTATTGAAATGTCAACTAAAAAAAAAGGATTTGATGTTTTAACCCTGAGCCATAAGGATAAGTTTCAAGTATTAAAAGAGGTATTTGAAAATGGAGGAGAATTTACAAACGGAGAGCTTATAAATCAAATTAAAATAGTTCTTAATAGGAGCTACAAAGGGAGCAAAGGAAAAGGAGAAGGCAAAATAAAACTACTAATTACTGAATCAAAAAATAACGGATTGTTAATACAAGAAGGTAATAGATATCCTTATAAATTAGGAAAACTATCCGTTTAGTTATTCATAGGTTTAGTGCCTATATATAGGCACTTAAACCGATAAACCGATGAACACTTAAACTTATGACACAATATAAATATCATTTAGACAAAACAAGCAATAAATTTAATTGTCCAAAGTGTAATAAAAAACGCTTTGTTAAATATGTTGAAACAGAAACAAACAATTACGCTGAAAGCCAATATGGGCGTTGTGATAGAGAAACAAATTGTGGGTATGCGCTATATCCCTATAATAACTCAATAGTAAGCTATGAATATGTAAATACTCCCCCTGTAAAACTATCATATATAGAAAAGGAAACCTTGCAAAATAGTTTAAATAAATATGAAATTAATCCTCTCGTAATATATTTATATAGTAATTATAGTAAATATGAGGTTGAGAATACTATTGTGAAATATCACCTAGGAACCGCTAAGATATTTGACGGAGCTACTATATTTTGGCAAAAGGACGATACAGGTAATATTCGTACAGGAAAAATAATGGCTTATGATACATCAACAGGAACAAGACTGAAGAATAATGATGGCAAACCTCTTATAAGTTGGGTACATTCTATATTAAAAAAAACAAACTTCAATCTTAAACAATGTTTGTTTGGGCTTCACCTATTGAATCAAACCATTAAACAGGTTGCTGTAGTTGAAAGTGAGAAGACAGCGCTTATAATGAGCATAGAGTTTCCCCAATATACTTGGATGTCTACCGGTTCACTTCAGGGCTTTAAGTATGATTACTTAACTCCTCTCAAAGAAAAAGATATCACGGCTTTTCCAGATAAAGGAGCTTACAACAAATGGAAAGAGACCGCTGATGCATTAAATAATGAAGGATTTAATATTGAAGTCTCTAAATTACTTGAAACAATAGAATATGAAGATGGTTGGGATTTAGTAGATATGATGAACTATGAGAATAAGAAATAGTTTAAACAAAGAGATAAAGGGTTATACCTA
>CAZAIL010000267.1:0-2027 GCA_964485155.1 uncultured Flavobacterium sp. | reverse complement strand
AACATAATTCTATAATGAGAAACATTTTAGTTATTGGAGCTGGAAAATCTTGTTCGTACCTCACAGACTACCTTCAAAAAAAATCTACAGCTGAAAAATTACATATTACTATAGCAGATATTTCTCTAGAGAATGCGAAAAGTAGCGCCAGGAATCACGAGAACTCTAAAGCATTACAGTTTGATGTTTTTAATGAAGTTCAACGAAGAGACGAAATTGAAAAAGCTGATATTGTTGTTTCTATGCTACCGGCTAGGTTTCATGTTGAGGTAGCTAAAGATTGTCTTCATTTTAAAAAACACATGGTTACAGCTTCTTATATTTCTCCAGAGATGAAAGCGCTAAACGATGAAGCAGTAAAAAAAGGACTGGTTTTTATGAACGAGATTGGTGTAGACCCAGGTATTGACCATATGAGTGCTATGGAAGTAATTGATAGAATTAGCAACCTTGGTGCAAAAATTATACTTTTTGAATCTTTTACAGGAGGTTTGGTTGCTCCTGAAAGTGATAATAACTTATGGAATTATAAGTTTACTTGGAATCCTAGAAACGTTGTCTTGGCAGGGCAAGGTGGGGCTGCCATGTTTATACAAGAGGGTACTTACAAATACATTCCGTACCATAAACTATTTAGAAGAACAGAATTCTTAACCTTAAATGGCAATGGTAAATTTGAAGCCTATGCCAATAGAGATTCTCTAAAATATAGAGGTATTTACGGCTTAAAAGATATTCGCACCATGTATCGAGGAACTATCAGAAAGGTAGGGTTTTCTAGAGCTTGGAATATTTTTATTCAACTGGGAATGACAGATGATAGCTATACAATTGAAGGCTCTGAAAACATGACCTATAGAGATTTTGTGAATTTATTTCTAGCCTATTCTCCTAATGATTCTGTTGAATTAAAATTACGCTCCTATTTAAAAATTGACCAAGATGATACTGTTTGGGATAAATTAATAGAGTTAGATATTTTTAGTGCAACTAAAAAAATAGGTTTAACAAATGCAACGCCAGCTCAGATGCTACAAAAAATATTGTTAGATTCTTGGACCTTAGAGGAAGATGAAAAAGATATGATTATAATGCATCATAAATTTGGGTATGAACTCAATGGTAAAAAGCATCAGATAGAAAGTAGCTTGGTAGTAAAAGGAGAAAACCAAACGTTTACAGCAATGGCTAAAACAGTTGGTCTACCAGTAGCAATTGCTACCTTAAAAATACTAAATAAAGAAATTACAACTCCGGGGGTTCAGTTACCAATCACCAAAGAGGTCTATGCTCCTATTTTAAAAGAATTAGAACAGTACGGCATTAAATTTACAGAAAAACAAGTTCCTTATTTAGGATACAATCCAGAAAATGTTATTGGCTAAGAGAAGTTCATTAAATGTTTTTGTAAGCCTTAAATTTAATGGAGTAATATCTCTATAAAAACAGCTTAAAAAAGTTACATTTTCAGATAAAAATCCTTAGTTAAATTAATATATTCTTGGGTATATACATGACGGCTAATTTCTATTGTTAAAGATGTTTCTACAAGTTCTTTTTGATCAAAACTGAATTCTATCAAACTTCTTTTTACTTCAGTGGTGGCAGTTCCTCTAACGCTACAAATGCGGTTTAAAAACAAGTTGTTTTTTGCGGCCAACTTTACAAAGGCTACTGTTTCTTTAAAAGGAATGATTGTTGTAAAAACACCTCTATCTGATAACAGTTTTGAAACTCCATTCAATAAATCTTCAAAAGATAAGGCAGTGGTAAATCTTGCTGAATTTCTTGAGCTGTCTTTAGTCTCAAAAGCATCAGTATAAAAAGGTGGATTAGAAATAATAAGGTCGTATTCTACTGCATCTTCATTCATTTCTTTTGAAAAATCTTGAAAAGAGCTATGGTAGCAAAACAAGCGATCTGCCCAATCTGATTGCTCAAAATTCCCAACAGTCTGCTCATAGGCAGCGGCATCAATCTCTACTGCATCGATAGTTTCAGCATCGCTACGTTGGGCCATCATCAAA
>CAZAIL010000266.1:0-2039 GCA_964485155.1 uncultured Flavobacterium sp. | reverse complement strand
TATTGCTGTTCAGCTATTGAACAATAACCAAGAACGGGCTCTAAAACATGTTGCCACGGCCGCGTATGACTTGGGTTTCGCAACTCTATGGCTTCTTCTGTTGTAAGAGCCTTCATAAGATCTGGGACTAATCTATTTTCACCCCAATCACCGCCACCAATTACATTCCCAGCTCTTACGTTGGTCAAAGCCACGTTATTCGGCTTCAAAAAGCTTTCAAAATAGCTGCTGGATACTATGTCAGCGGCAGATTTACTTGCACTATAAGGATCTACCCCACCCAGTGGATCATCTTCACTAAAGCCTAACGTATGCTCGGTTAAATTGTTTCGGTAAACTTTATCCGTTGTTATCACACAAATAGATTTCACCTCAGGAGTAATTCGACACACCTCCAACAAATTTATGGTACCGTTTATGTTTGTTTCAAATGTGTTTAAGGGGTTTTTATATCCCTCAATTACCATAGGTTGCGCCGCGAGGTGGAAAACAACTTCTGGCCGATGGCGCAAAATAATATTTTTTATTTCGGTTAAATCTCTGATATCAATAAAATAATTATTGATCTGATCTTTGATACTTAATTTGTTGTAAAGATCCTGCTCAGACACTGGTGGCAATGCAATGCCAGTGATATCAGCCTTTTGCTTGAGTAAGTAATATGTCAGCCAGGCTCCTTTGAAACCTGTCTGGCCAGTAATCAAAACCTTGCGATCTTTCCAAAATTTCGTTTTTACCATTTTTTCCACGGAGCCTTTTTAGAATCCCACAAGCTCTCTAATTGGTTTTTTTCTCTTAGGGTGTCCATCGGCTGCCAGAATCCGTCAAACTGATATGAATTCAATTGACCGTTGTCCGCAAGCCGCTTCAAAGCACCTTCTTCCCAACTCTCCTCCTCACTACCGATTGAAGCCAAGCAATCTGAAGATAGTACGAAAAAACCACCATTTATTTTACTACCATCGCCACGTGGTTTCTCTGTAAAACGTTTTACCATTCCGTCTTCTGCCAATTCTAATGCACCATATCGTCCGGGTGGTGTTACTGCTGTAACAGTTGCCATTTTTTTTGACTTCTTATGGCACCTCACCAAGCTGTTGATGTTTATGTCAGACAAGCCGTCACCGTAGGTCATATGGAAAAGATCGTCGTCTTTTACATATTTTTCAATCTGTTTTAACCTACCACCCGTGCCTGTTAATTCACCTGTATCAATAAGTCGTATTTTCCATGGTTCAAGATTATTATTAGAGACTTCGATTTTCTGTGAGGACAAGTCTACTAGAATATCACTTCTATGGTGAAGGTAGTTAACAAAGAATTCCTTAATGATATAACCCTTGTACCCACAACAAATAATAAAATCATAAACACCATAATGTGAGTACATTTTCATGATATGCCAAAGGATGGGCATTCCACCTATTTCAATCATCGGCTTAGGCTTCAAATGGCTTTCTTCACTTATCCGTGTGCCAAGCCCCCCTGCAAGTATCACTGCTTTCATTTTTACGCCTCAAAGTCTAAACAATATTTATTAGGAAATTGCTAAATACATCTCATATGAAATGCATGCCCGCTACAGTAAAATAGTTTGTGGTCTCTAACTCATTCTATTATCTCTACTTATACAATTTTACACTCTAAGCATAATCCATTTCTTTACCAATACAGAATTAAAATTTATGCAGTAAAATAAATGCTTATCAAATATATTTCTGAGTTCTCAGCAGAAAAAACTTACGAAAATTGCGTTACGCTACAAGCAGACTTCAAGTAATCAAACAAGGTAAATATTAATAAAGACCTCATATATAGAATCAGAGAAAAGTAGGGGGTTTCAAGGTGAGCTTCAAAATAGCCAAATGAAGAGTAATTTTCTGGTGCATAACTTAATACAGGTTTTGGTTTCGTTGAAAGCGTTTCTTCTGCCTATTTTTTTAAAAAATTGCCTGTTCAAAATATTAGGCAATAGGTACTGAAGCCAGACTTCATAATCATTTAAAATTGAGCGCTCATTTTAATTAACATTTTAATCT
>CAZAIL010000265.1:0-2051 GCA_964485155.1 uncultured Flavobacterium sp. | reverse complement strand
TTTGAGGGCTTTTCCAGCATTCAACATATCGCATAAATCGTAATCCATACTTTGCAAATTTTTTGATTAATTTTTAAAGTAACAAATATTTAATATCTTTGGTTTGACATTTTTGAGTGGATATAGTCAGAAGTCAGAAACCCCGTAATTGTAGGTATCCTGCATAGCTAGGTATGTAAAAGTATTTTGTTAGCTTGATCTCAAAATAAAATTACGAGGTTTTTCATGTCGTCGTCAAACAACCATTCAAAAAAAGGCACCCATCAGCATGTGGGGACAGATGACTGCCAGCATCTGGGCCAAACTTCATTTGATCAATTGGAATTAGACATTCTCCAAATCACAAGACTATTTTTCTTATCATTCCATCATCCCGAATCTTACGCGTGGATAAATGCATACAGTATGGCGGAAAAGAGATACGACAAACCATATGGGGCAACGATTGCTAATGCTGTATTAACTGCAATTAACGCTGTTTGTGGCGCCAGGGGTTCTGGGCTCAGGTATCATGATCCACAGTGTTCTATCTGCCAAGAATATGTTACGCCAGAAGAGCAGTTTTTCATAGGCACACTTCATGAGTTGCGTGTGGGAAACACTTCAGTAGCAAGGACAATGGCCATGCATTTGTGTGAAGGCCTTGACGAAACTAGGACTTTTGAGGCGATGGGTCAACTGGCTCAGGTTACCACTGACTACTATGCCCATAAAATTAGAGAGCGCCCGTCTTAATGCGGGTAAAGTGATTATGCATTAACGGCTACTATTCAACATTAAAACTAAGCTTTACGCTACTCTTTTCGACATGCGTATATAATTTTGTCTGGATAAAATGAATATATTTTCAACTCGCCTCTCTGATGCAAGTTTGCTCTTTCCCGGGTTTCTTATTTCGGGGCTCATTGCATTGGCTGCACAGTTTATTTCTGACCACTATGGTGCGCCAGCTATGCTTATGGCCCTCCTATTTGGAATTGCGCTAAATTTTCTGTCAGATGATCCCAAGTGCAAACGTGGCATTGCATTTTCGGCCCGTACGCTACTTCGGATTGGTATCGCGATGCTTGGGCTACGTATTAGTTTCAGCATGGCTGCAGATTTAGGGTGGCCAATCGTGTTCTTTGTAATTGGCGCCGTCACTTCCACAATTTTATTTGGATTATTGATTTCCAAGTTTTTTGGTTATGGCCCACGCTTCGCATTTTTATCTGCTGGGTCTGTAGCTATTTGTGGCGCATCCGCCGCTATGGCTATTTCAGCAATATTACCAATTGATGAGCGTACCGAAGAACGCCTTGTCTTCACTGTTGTTGGCGTCACTATACTATCAACTTTTGCTATGATCCTTTATCCAATATTAGCAGACGCCCTAAGCTATGACGCAAAATTAGCTGGGATTTTTCTTGGGGCTACAATCCATGACGTTGCTCAGGTTGTTGGGGCTGGATTTTCTAAGTCAGAAGAAACTGGTGATATTGCAACAGTGGTAAAACTAATTCGGGTATCCATGTTGGCTCCAATTATTTTGATAGCATCGATTCTCATTCGCCGAGTGAGTGAGAAGGAATTAGGGACATCTAAACGGCCACCCTTGGTTCCAGGTTTTGTTCTCGCTTTTGTGGTACTTGTAATAATTAATTCTGTGCAAATTGTTCCAGAAATTATCACCGAAATTTCTGTTGAAATTTCGCGTTGGGCTCTACTAACTGCGATCGCCGCAGTAGGGATGAAAACTGCTTTAAGAGAAGTAATAAACGTTGGCCTGCCTGCAATTTCTTTGTTGGTGATTGAGACAGCTTTTATATGCTTCTTTATGATCGCGGCACTCCACTGGTTTTTCTGAAAAGGTTCGCCAGATCATTCTAATTTTTTAGATGGCCTCTGGGCTTGGTTTTGTTGTTTAGAGTATTTTAAAAATATCTAAATCTTGTGGAAAGTTTTTTCATACTGCTTTCGCAGTTCATTTTTTTGTACTTTACCCATGGTATTTCGGGGAAGCCCCTCAAGGAAAAATATAGCTTTTGGGCATTTGAAGTTTGCTAAGTTAA
>CAZAIL010000264.1:0-2054 GCA_964485155.1 uncultured Flavobacterium sp. | reverse complement strand
CTTTTATCCCAGCTACTCCTTATGGTATTATGGAGCTTTTGAAGCGCTATAAAATAGAAACATCAGGCAAAAATTGTGTGGTAATTGGGCGAAGTCATATCGTTGGTAGGCCCATTAGTATTTTGATGAGTCAGAAAGGCCCTTATGGAAATGCTACAGTAACGGTTGCTCATAGTCGAACTGAAAACATTGAAGCACTTACCCGCACTGCAGACATTATAATTTCAGCACTTGGAATTCCAGAATTTTTGAAAGCAGATATGGTTAAACAAGACGTCGTTATTATTGACGTAGGTATTACTAGAGTTCCAGACACAAGTCACCCAAAAGGATATGTTATAAAAGGTGATGTTGCATATAAAGAAGTGGCAAAAAAAGCTTGTGCCATTACTCCTGTTCCTGGAGGCGTAGGTCCAATGACCATTGCGATGCTTCTTAAAAATACTCTTCTGGCTTGTGAGCGAAGAGATTGAATTTTAAGAATTGTGTAATAAGTCGGATTCCATTTTATGATATATTCTTAGGATAAGTAACCCAAAAAGAACACTAGAGATAATCAATAAAATATTGGTAAGACCATAAGTTCCGAAAGAAAGACGAATCAAAATTGTACATATCACAAAACCTGTATTCCTAATTAGCTGGCTGTAGCGTTCTGTGTATTGAAAAGACAGGAGTAGGATAAAGACATCTGCTAAAATTAAAATGGTAAAAAACTCATTATAAAATACAGAGTTTATATCGGGTAAAATACTTTCTTTCATTGATGCTAAAAACAAACTACTTATCCATGTAAAGGCAGTATAAATTGAAGTAAAAATTAATACAGGAAGTAGTATAAGACTGACGGCACGTTTTGAGCTTACAAACCTTTTTAAGCGAATACTTAATTCTTTTTTAGTAATTTTATTTTGATGTTTATTGAACTGATAAATTAAATAGTAAAGGACTAGAACTCCAATAAGATCAAATATTAATTGCCTGTTTGCCGTATTTTCAACCCAATTTACATCCAATTCAATTTTAGGGATATCTCCAAAAATTCTTCGGATTAATATAAGTGATATAATCTCAAATTGTTTGGAAACTGCAGTTGTAAAAGATCTAGGTAAATACATAATGAGAAGGTATATCTCATATACTAAAATGATAGAAAAAGGAGTATAAATAGCTGAAATAGGATCATCTAGGAGACGGGCCTCAAATGGGGTGTGAAATAACTCAAATCTTTTAGAAAAAATCAATAATAGATGGGTTATAAATCCAATTATAGATAACCATAGGGTGACCCTTTCAATTTTCTTTTGATTCTTATCAGAAAAGATATGCTCAAAGAGTGTGTCAAAAAAGTTTAATATTTTATTCATAATATTTATGTTGCAAAAATCTGATCCTTATTCTTAAAAGACTTAAATTCTAAAGCATTTCCAGCGGGATCATAAAAAAACATTGTCATTTGTTCGCCAGGTAAACCCTTAAATCTTAAATAGGGTTTAATTGCAAACTCAATACCCTTTAAAATTAATTTTTCAGCTAATTCATTAAAAATTTTCCACTCTAATACAACTCCAAAGTGGGGTACTGGGACCGATTTTCCATCTACTTCGTTATGGTGTTTTTTAGATTGATGTGATGGATCAACATGCAGCACTAATTGATGGCCAAACATATTATAATCAATCCAATGGTCTGATGATCTACCTGCTTTAAATTCTAAAATATTGCTATAAAAATCACTACAAATTTTCAAGTTGTCGACAGGAATAGCTAAGTGAAATGGGCTAGGCATAATTTAAATTATTAATCTTTTTAAAGATACAATTTCTGTATGAATGTGCTTTTGGAAAGTGGTATCTTTGCCAAATGCAAGCAAAAGAATCAATCGCAGCGGTAGCTCAAGGTTATTCACTTCCTTTAATGGAGGCTTTTTACACTCTTCAAGGGGAAGGATACCACAAAGGGGGTGCCGCTTATTTCATAAGAATTGGTGGTTGTGATGTTGGATGTCACTGGTGCGATGTGAAAGAAAGTTGGAATGCTGCTTTGCATCCTCC
>CAZAIL010000263.1:0-2057 GCA_964485155.1 uncultured Flavobacterium sp. | reverse complement strand
CATTGAAAAACCTAAAGCCAGAAGGGTTTATGAAAGTGCGGCTCCCCAACGGGGAAAAGTATGACGGGGTTTGGCTAGATGGGCAAATGCAACGAGCATTTAGTATCCGTAATAGGCGTAATGCTGAACCTGTTTATCATTTCCATTAAGCTAATTATTATTATGTAGCACTTGCCCTGGATATGGAAAGAAAGGTTGGAATTGCAGGCTACTTTGATATTTTCAAGCCTAGTGTAAAAGGCTCCACACCTGAGAGCTTTTGCTTGTTTCGCCCACTTTGACCAGAGATCCGCTAATGTGCTCGTGAATATAGACTTTGCCTACAGGCCCGCTGAAGCCAATGTCGTGGTTTGGATATTCCTTTGTCACTTTAAATCTCCTGCTCATTTGCAATAGTTACGCTGAAACTATTACCGCCAAACAAGCGCACCAATTCGTCACAAGCATGCTCTGCGTTTTTAATTCGTGACTGTTCATTTGAATGGGAGGCCATTTCTATGGTGAGTCTAAGTAAATCTATTACAGCTTGTACCTGCATTGGATGCATATCCCTAAAGCCAACTGAGCGTATTGAATTCATAATTTTTACTCCCCATTTGATTTTTTCTGCGGCATTAAACTAATTTTGAGTCACGCCTTCTTCAGCAGGTGACAGCTAAATCAGCGCCTGTTTTAGGTATAAATTTTAAGAATAATTAAATTTGAACAGAAGGTTCAAAGGTCATGCGGCAGCTGATACTCTTACTGCTCTCCATGGGGTAACGTCGCTCTTATCGTCATAGTTTTTAAGAAGTAGTGCGCTGCAAATGTCTCCTTCCTCTAATTTCATTTTTTCTATTATTCTAGCGTTCAAGAAAACTTGATCTCCATTTTCACAGATGGCAAAAGCACTTCCATAATAAGTTATGTAGTCGATCTCGATATTTGCTTCTGCTTTTCCAGATTTTGGGGTCATTGCATTAATCATTAGTATCTCCTCTCAAGTTGTTTAATTATTATCAGAAAGTTTAGTTCAGCGTTTTTTTCCACCGATGAATATCTCGGATGGATCACCATATGGGTCATATGCGCCAGAAAAAGAATTTGGTTCCCACTCATCTTCATGATGTGTAGACACAACAACTTTGTTTTTGTGATTGGTATTATTGCTGCAAATAACATAGAGTAGTATAGACGTGTCTAAGTTGTTGCCTATGCCATGGTCCCAACTATGCAAAAGAACTAGCGCTTGACCCGAGTCAATTTGAACAATTGCTTCTTCTTCTATGTGTACCTCGGTTGGAGAGTCACCAATATAAAACTTTACGACTATGTCGCCGTCACCAATCTTGTATCCTTTATCGATAATTTTTTGCGCGATTTCTAATGAACGGCTGTCACATGAGAGGCTATATATTCCACCTTGAGATTCGATTAATTTAACTCGATCGCGCCGCTTCCCATAAAGGTTTTCATTAAGCCGCTTTACTAACCGACGATTGATACTCCCAATTGTGCCATTAATTCTCTTCTCGCTGCCTAAGATTTTAGTCAAATCATGTCGATCTAGTTGGCGCTTGCAGAGGATGCTTACTACTTCTCGAGACTCTCCGCTTAGTCCAATAAGAACAGCTATTGCTGTTTCTATCGATAAAACGTCAAAGCTTGCAGGGTTAATATCCGTAATATGATCTTTGGTTGTGGCCGCTAGGCTGTCATTTGAACCGGCGTTTGAAGAAAATGAGTTTTGCAATAACTCCCAAATCTCCTTTTTTACGCCGGTTGAAAGCTTTTCAAAGTCAGCTTCTGTTATAATTATATTTGGCATTTCGCTACTCCAAGTATGATTTGATTGTGGGCGAATCATTTTTCTTCTTTCACTAAATTGACTAAAGTCACTAATATAGTCAACAGTGAATTTACTCGTTTTGGAGAGAAATTATGATAGTCTTAGTAAATGTTTAGTATCTGATCGTAATATTGTATTTGTGAACAAAAATATTTTGCAGAAAGGCGTTTGCATCACCCCACCTTCACCAACCGCCCAGCCGCAGTAATAAAGTCATCTGCCGCACGGT
>CAZAIL010000262.1:0-2098 GCA_964485155.1 uncultured Flavobacterium sp. | reverse complement strand
CTCCAAATGGTGAAACAAAATTTTGATCAATTCCTATAATTTGGTCTCTAAACTGTTGAAAGTAGTTTTCTAGGGAAGTCATAATTAAGCGATAATTTTTTTTATTTCTGTGATAAAGCGTTCAGCTAATTCATCTGCATTAAGTTGAGAATTACTCTCTGTATAAATTCTGATAATTGGCTCTGTGTTAGATTTACGAAGATGAACCCATTGACTTTCAAAATCAATTTTCACTCCATCTATCGTATTCACTTCTTCATTGGCATACTTAGTAGCCATAATTTCCAAAATATTATCTACATCTATTTGTGGAGTCAATTGTATTTTATTTTTACTCATAAAATAGCTCGGGTAACTTTCTCTTAAGGCTTTACAAGACATTTTTGTAGTTGCCATGTGCGATAAGAACAGGGCAACACCTACCAGGCTATCTCTTCCATAATGGGAAGCTGGCAAGATAATACCTCCATTTCCTTCACCACCAATTACAGTATTTGTTTCTTTCATTTTAATAACTACATTCACTTCTCCAACGGCACTTGCAGTATAAGTCCCTCCATGTTTTTCAGTTACGTCACGCAAAGCTCTCGATGATGATAAGTTAGAGACTGTATTTCCACCCCCTAGTTTACCTAAGACATAATCTGCACAAGCTACCAAGGTGTATTCTTCGCCAAACATTGAACCATCTTCACAAACCAATGCTAGACGATCTACATCCGGATCAACAACAATTCCAACATCTGCTTGTTCTTTAACAACCAGCTCAGAGATGTCTGTTAGGTGTTCTTTTAGAGGTTCTGGATTGTGAGGGAACTGACCATTTGGCTCGCAATACAATTCAATACATTCAACATTTAACTCTTTTAACAATGCAGGAATAAAAATTCCACCTGTAGAATTCACACCATCAACTACAACTTTAAAGCCAGCGGTTCTTATAGAATCAACATCAACCAATTCTAAATTTAAAACTTCTTGAATGTGTTTCTTTAGATAGGTCTTATCTTTTGAGTAGGTTCCTAAATCATCTACTTCAGCAAAATTAAAATCATCACTTTCTGCAGTTTTTAAAATTACTTCTCCATCTTGTTCGTTTAAAAACTCTCCTTTTTCATTTAGTAACTTTAAGGCATTCCATTGTTTTGGATTATGACTTGCAGTTAGAATAATACCTCCATTAGCATTTTCTAGCGGAACAGCTACTTCTACAGTAGGAGTTGTTGACAATCCTAAATCTATTACATGTATTCCTAAACCAACTAAGGTATTAGCCACCAATGAACTTATCATCTTTCCAGAAATACGAGCATCTCTTCCAATTACAACAGTGATTTGATCATTACTTGGATTTCTGTTTTTTATAAATGTTCCGTAGGCAGCAGCAAATTTCACAGCGTCTATAGGAGTTAGATTTTCAGAAGTTTTTCCTCCAATGGTTCCCCTGATTCCAGAAATTGATTTTATTAATGTCATGCTATTTTTTTGTAATTAACAAAGATAATTTATTCTGAGTTACTTCTAAATAAATAGCATAAAAAAAGCCATTGCAAATTGCAATGGCTTTTCATGTATTATAAATAGTTCCTAGTCTAAAAAATTATTTCTTTTTAGAACCTGCTTCCATTTTTTTCTTCAAATCAGCAAGACCTCCGATATCACCTAGCGTAGTTTTTTCTGCTTCAGCAGATTTTTTAGCTACAGCTTTCATATTTCTTTTTTCTTGCTCCTTAAAGATAGCAGTATGTGATACCACTACTCTTCTGTATTCTTTGCTAAATTCTAATACTTTAAATTCTACAGTATCTCCTTTACCAAGTTTAGTACCGTCTTCTTTTTCTAAATGACGTCCAGGCGCAAATCCTTCAACTCCATCAGTAAATGTAACAACAGCACCTTTATCATTTTTCTCTTTGATAGTTCCTGTATGAACAGAATCGATTGCATATGTAGCTTCATGAGAATCCCAAGGGTTATCTTGAGTTTGCTTATGACCTAAGTTTAACTTACGACCTTCTACATCTAATTCTAATACTTGGACCTCTAACTTATCACCAACAGTAACAAAATCTGATGGATGCTTAATTTTCTTAGTCCA
>CAZAIL010000261.1:0-2109 GCA_964485155.1 uncultured Flavobacterium sp. | reverse complement strand
AGGTTCGAATCCTATCGGGCTCACTTAAAGCTTCACAGAAATGTGAGGCTTTTTTTGTTTTCGTAAAAGTGTTACTTTCCGTAAAGTACTTCTTTTACTCCATTACCTTCAATCAATTGAAGTGTATCATCATCAGATAATTCGGTTAATATTGGAATAAATTGAGATTGAGTACCATATAAGATACGTTGTATCTTTTTCACCCTGTTTGGATGTGTGAAATTTTTAGGCTTCGGATTTTTACTAAATTTAGTCATAAGAAAAGGAATCTTTATCTGATTTGGAAAGAGAAGCTTCCATCTTAAAAATCTATTGGATACATCTATTCTTTTACTCTTCGTAATAAAGTAACCTTCTCCAAATTTTGCGAATATTTTTTCTTCTTTTTTAAAGTTTATTGAATTATTTTCTAAGCAGATTTCAAAAAAACCTTCGGTAGAATTTTCCCAAGAATTAAATCTATCAACTACTTTTCCTTTGCCTAGTAAACGTAATAATACTTTAAGAAAAGATGAAACTGGTGCTTTTTCTAGTAGTTCGATATAAGGCCCTTCTGAAAAATAAATTAGTGCATTGTGAGGTTTTTTTCTAGAGCCATATTCTACTTTATAGCCTAATTTTTCAAACTCTTTGAATGAAGCTTCTAGGTTATTTGTTTTGTATAATACATGACTTACTTTCATCTGGGTGTAATAAAAAGAACCGTATAATTATGAATTATTTTAATTTAATTGGGATGATCTGATAGGTTATCCTGCTTTCTTCTGCCATAAAACTCAAGATATGACTCACCATAGAATCATCTATAGTGAAGGTAAATAAATTAGGATCTTTTTTTACAGGATTAATCCAGTCCTTGACTAAACCCAAATTTTCACCAATACTTATAGTTAAATTTTTAATTACTTTTCTTCCATTTTTTTTATCATTTTTTATGAACTGTTATAATGATTGTTTTTGATGTGGGTGTATTGCTAATTCTAGCCTTACTTTGTAGCGGAACCAATACGTTGGCTTCAGGAAAATAGGTAGCAGAACACTGTTTTGGAATGCTGTAAGGAATTACAAGAAAGCTTTTTGCAATTCGTTCTTCTTGATTAAAATGACTTATTAAATCTACTGTATCAAGTTTTTCTAATCCTTGTTCTTTCATATCTGTGGGGTTCATGAAAATAACTCTACGTTCATTTATAATACCACGGTATCTATCATCTAGTCCGTAAATAGTTGTATTGTATTGATCATGTGTTCTTATAGTCATCATAATCAATTGATTTTTTTGTAATACAATATCAGAGACAGCATTAATGGTAAAGTTAGCTTTACCAGTTAGGGTAGGAGAGAAGTCTTTATTTCTTGCAGTATTTGGTAAATAAAAGCCTCCTTTTTCTCTAACACGATTGTTGTAATTTTCAAACCCTGGAATAGTTGCTTCTATTTTATCTCTAATGCCATCATAATCTTTAATCAATTCAGCCCAATTAAGGGTTGTATTAGATAAACTTGCTTTTGCCATTCCGGCAACAATAGCAGGTTCACTTAATAAAGATTCTGATAAAGGCGCTACATGTCCAGATGAGGCATGAACTATACCCATAGAATTTTCTACACTTACAAATTGAATTCCTTTTTCTTGAACATCTTTTTCAGACCTTCCCAAGCAAGGCAATATTAATGCTTTTTTTCCGTGAATTAAATGACTTCTATTTAATTTGGTAGAAACATGTACTGTTAAGTCACAATTTTGTAATGCTTTAGCGGTATATTCTGTATCTGGAGAAGCAGATAAAAAGTTGCCTCCCATACCAATAAAAACATGTGCTTTTTTTTGATGCATTGCTTCAATAGCATCCACAACATCATAGCCATGTTTTCTAGGTGCTTTAAAGTTAAATTCTTTTTCTAAATTATCTAAAAATGCTTCTTTTGGTTTTTCCCAGATACCCATAGTTCTGTCTCCTTGAACATTAGAATGTCCTCTAACGGGGCAAGTTCCAGCACCTTGTTTGCCAATACTACCTTTTAACAATAATAAATTAACAAGTTCACGAATATTGTCTACAGAGTTTTTATGTTGTGTTAACCCCATAGCCCAGCAGATAATTATTT
>CAZAIL010000260.1:0-2111 GCA_964485155.1 uncultured Flavobacterium sp. | reverse complement strand
CCGCGCAGCGTTTTAGAGTAGTAAATGGATTTGACGCAATTACTACTGACAAGCCCGAAAAGAGTTTATTGGCTCCCAAGAAAAGATCTGGGGGAAGAAACAATAAAGGTAAAATGACTGCACGTCACATTGGTGGTGGTCATAAGAAGCAATATCGTATTATAGATTTCAAACGCAATAAATTTGATGTTGCAGCTGAAGTTAAAACAATAGAATACGATCCAAACCGTTCAGCTTTTATAGCACTTGTAGAATATACGGATAGTGAAAAGCGATACATCATTGCTCCTAACGGATTGAAGGTTGGGCAACAAATCCTTTCAGGGGAAAGTGCATCACCAGAAATAGGAAATACACTCTTTCTTTCTCAAATTCCATTAGGAACTATCATCTCATGTATTGAGTTGAGCCCTGGTAAAGGAGCTTCAATTGCCCGTAGCGCAGGAGCTTTCGCTCAGTTAATGGCACGTGAAGGTAAATTTGCAACCGTTAAATTACCCTCAGGTGAAACACGAATGATCCTAGTAAACTGTCTCGCAAGTATTGGTGCAGTATCTAATTCTGACCATCAGTTATTGGTGTCCGGAAAGGCAGGACGTTCACGTTGGTTAGGAAGAAGACCACGCACAAGACCAGTAGCGATGAACCCTGTTGACCATCCAATGGGTGGTGGAGAAGGAAAGTCATCTGGTGGACATCCTAGATCTCGTAATGGTATTCCGGCAAAAGGATTCCGTACTCGATCAAAAACTAAGTCAAGTAACAAGTTCATTATTGAACGTAGAAAAAAATAATAAATCATGGCTCGTTCATTAAAAAAAGGACCTTTTGTACATCACAGTCTTGAAAAGAAAGTGATTAAAAATAAAGAGGAAAATAAAAAAACAGTAATTAAGACATGGTCTCGCGCCTCTCTAATTACTCCAGATTTTGTAGGTCAAACTATTGGAGTTCATAATGGAAAAACATTTATTCCTGTTTATGTAACAGAAAACATGGTAGGTCATAAATTAGGTGAATTTTCATTGACACGAAATTTCCGTGGACATTCAGGCGCTAAGAACAAAGGCAAAAAATAAAGGACTCATGGGAAATCGTAAAAGACAATCTGCTCAAGCGCTTAAAGAAGCAAAAAAATCAATTGCTTTTGCTAAATTAAATAACTGTCCAACTTCACCACGAAAAATGCGTTTAGTCGCTGATCAAGTTAGAGGAGAGTCTATAAATAAGGCCTTAGCAATATTAAAGTTTAGTCCAAAAGAAGCATCACTTCGTTTAGAAAAATTATTATTATCTGCCATTGCAAACTGGCAATCTAAAAATGAATCTGACGATATTGAAAAAGCAAACCTTTTCGTTTCTGAAATCCGTGTGGATGGAGGGAGTATGTTGAAGCGTTTACGACCTGCTCCTCAAGGAAGAGCTCACCGAATCAGAAAACGTTCCAATCACGTTACCGTTGTATTGGGATCTAACATTATAGAAGCATAATATGGGACAAAAAACTAATCCTATTGGGAATCGTTTAGGAATTATCAGAGGATGGGATTCTAACTGGTATGGAGGTAGAGACTTTGGTGATAAACTTGCCGAAGATGATAAAATCCGTAAATACATTCACGCTCGTTTATCGAAAGCAAGTGTTTCTAACGTTATCATCGAGCGTACCCTAAAAATCATTACAATTACCATAACAACTGCGCGTCCAGGTATTATTATTGGAAAAGCAGGTCAAGAAGTAGATAAGCTTAAAGAAGAGCTTCGTAAGATTACGGGAAAAGAAGTTCAAATCAATATATTTGAAATTAAACGTCCTGAATTAGACGCTCAATTAGTAGGTGCAAGTATTGCTCGTCAAATTGAAAGTCGTATTTCTTACAGACGTGCTATAAAAATGGCAATTGCAGCAGCAATAAGAATGAATGCAGAGGGAATTAAAATTCAAATTTCTGGCCGTTTAAACGGTGCAGAAATGGCGCGTTCTGAATCATACAAAGATGGACGTATTCCATTATCTACATTCCGTGCAGATATAGACTATGCACTAGTCGAAGCTCACACAACGTATGGTAGATTAGGAATTAAAGTTTGGATAATGAAGGGTGAAGTTT
>CAZAIL010000259.1:0-2114 GCA_964485155.1 uncultured Flavobacterium sp. | reverse complement strand
ATGGTTGGTCAGCAAGTTTTTGCTGGAAAAGCCACTCGTTTAGCTTATATGACTGATGAAGCTAGAGAAGGAAGAGATGCGTTTTTGGAAAAAAGAAAACCAAACTTTCCAAAACAATGGATTCCTTAATCAATGTCTAATTTTAATATTCAATCATTTTATGAAAATAATTTGCATAGGTCGTAATTACGCCAAACATATAGAAGAACTTGCTAATGAACGTCCAGAGAACCCTGTAGTTTTTTTAAAACCAGATTCTGCTATTTTACCGAACAAAAATCCATTTTTCATTCCGTCTTTTTCAAAATATGTTCATTATGAAGTAGAGGTATTGGTTAAAATTAATAAGGTAGGAAAGCATATTGCCACTAGATTTGCTCATAAATATTATGATGAAATTGGTTTGGGAATAGATTTTACGGCAAGAGATATTCAACAATATTGTAAAGAGAAAGGATTGCCGTGGGAAAAGGCAAAAGCTTTTGATGGAAGTGCTGTTGTTGGAGAATTTTATGCGAAGTCTCAATTTGATTTAGAAAATATTTCTTTTCAGTTGATTAAAAATGAAGAAGTTGTTCAAGATGGAAATACTAATACAATGCTCTGGAAAATAGATGAACTCATCAGTTATGTCTCTCAATATTTTACATTAAAGAAAGGTGATATCATCTTTACTGGAACACCTGCTGGGGTAGGTAAGGTGTCAGAAAATGATGTTTTAGTTGGGAAGATTCAAGATGAAAAAGCTTTTGAAATTAGAGTAAAATAAAGAATTTAGAATTTTTGAGGAAGGAAAGTAACTAAACAATAAGCAATTTTTTTTATGAATGCAGAAGTTATAACGATAGGAGATGAAATTCTCATCGGACAAATAGTAGATACAAATTCTCAATGGATTGGAACAGAATTAAACAAAATTGGTGTTTCTGTATATCAAATTTCCTCTATTCAAGATGATGAGCAACATATTTTAAACGCATTTAAAGAAGCGCAGAGTAGAGCAGATATTGTCGTTATTACTGGTGGTCTTGGACCAACTAAAGATGATATCACTAAAAAAACAATTGCAAAATACTTTAATGATGAAAAAGTTATTGAATATCAGGAAGTTATAGAACACATTCAAAGAATGTTTAAGAAATATAACATTCCTTATAATAAAGTACAGCAATATCAGGCACAATTGCCATCAAAAGCCATCCTATTAATGAATAGAATGGGAACTGCACCCGGAATGTGGTTTTATGAGAATGATACTGTATTTGTTTCTATGCCTGGAGTTCCTTATGAAATGAAGGGTCTAATGAAGCATGAAGTAATTCCAAGAATTCAACAGCAATTCAAGCTTCCTTTTATCATACACAAAACAATTATGACCTATGGTCAGGGAGAAAGTGTCATTGCCGAACGAATTGAGGATTGGGCTAACAAGCTTCCCAATTTTATTAAATTAGCCTATTTACCTTCTTTTGGGAGAGTTCGTCTGCGTTTATCAGCTAAAGGACCTATCAAAGAAGTTCTAGAAAAAAGCTTAGATAACGTGCTGCAAGAATTATATGTGTTGCTCTCAGATATCATTACAGGTCAAGAAAATGGTGTTAACATAGAAGAGCATGTTGGAAATTTATTAAAAGATGCAAGAAAAACTCTTTGTACTGCAGAAAGTGTTAGCGGTGGTAAAATTGCCGCAACAATTGTTTCAATTGCCGGGTCTTCAGCCTATTTTAATGGTAGTATCATAGCCTATACATCTAAGATGAAACAAGAGCTATTAGACGTCTCGGAAGAAACTATAAAAAATCATTCAGTGGTTAGCTCAGAAGTTGTAAAAGAAATGGCTATTTCAGCAAAAAAGAAAACAAAATCAGATTATGCTATTGCTGTTACTGGAAATGCAGGTCCTACAGCAGATAAGACTTCGTCAACTGTAGGAGTCGTTTTTATAGCCATCGCATCAGATAAAGGAGTTCATATAGAGGAGTTTAACTTTGGGCAGCCAAGAGAAAAAGTAATCAATAGGATCGTAAATAAATCACTACAAATGCTACAACAAGAAATTCTGAAAAAATAACCAAAATTGTTTTTGTAAGATTTTAAAAAAATTGTAGATTTGC
>CAZAIL010000258.1:0-2145 GCA_964485155.1 uncultured Flavobacterium sp. | reverse complement strand
GTCTCCCATGCTATCATTTAATCTTCTTCCAGCCAAAATAATTTCTGGGTGGTACCCATATTCTTGTGCTTTCTGAGCTAAATAATAAGGATCTACCCCAATACAATGACCTCCTACTAAACCTGGCTTAAAAGGTAAAAAATTCCATTTTGTTCCTGCAGCTTCCAAGACATCATGCGTGTTAATGTCCATCAAGTTAAAAATCTTTGCCAGTTCATTTACAAAAGCAATATTGATGTCACGTTGAGAATTCTCAATAACCTTCGCTGCTTCGGCTACTTTTATGGTAGGCGCTAAGTGAGTCCCCGCCGTAATAACAGATTTATACAGATCGTCAACTTTTTTTCCGGTAGTTGGATTTGAACCCGATGTTACTTTTAATATCTTTTCAACTGTATGTAACTTGTCTCCTGGATTAATTCTTTCTGGTGAATACCCTGCAAAGAAATCTTTGTTAAATTTTAAACCTGAAACTTTTTCTAAAACAGGAACACAATCCTCTTCAGTAGCTCCAGGATATACTGTAGATTCATACACCACAATATCTCCTTTTTTTAAGACTGAACCAACTGTTTCACTAGCTTTAATTAAAGGAGTTAAAATTGGTCTGTTATTTTTATCCACAGGAGTTGGTACCGTTATAATATAGTAATTACAGCCTTCTAAATCTGAAATAGAAGAGGAGCAATAAAGCCCTTTATGATTAGAATTCTCATCAACAAGTACAGAGTTTAACACATCGTCTTCAACTTCTAAAGTACTATCCTTTCCTAACTTTAGTTCTTTTACGCGTTCAATATTAATATCAAAACCTACCACAGCATATTTCGTTGCAAATAGTCTTGCCAATGGAAGACCAACATATCCTAATCCTATGATTGCTATTTTTAATTGATTCATTTCTAATTTATAAATTCTTCCAATACCAACTTACAGCTTCTTCTAAACCTCCTTGCAAAGAATATTGAGGACTGTAGTTTAATAACTTTTTTGCTTTATCTACCGACGCTAAAGAATGAGGAATATCTCCTACTCTATTAGGACCATACAAAATTTCAATATCTTTAATTTTAGAATCATACTTAGCTAAAGATTCCTTTAAGTAGTAAATTAAATCATTAAGAGTATTTCGTTCACCAAAAGCAACATTGTATACGGTATTAATTGCTTCTTTATTTTCTGTAAGCATACATAGTATGTTTGCTTGAATTACATTGTCTATATAGGTGAAATCTCTAGAATATTCTCCATCTCCATTGACTACTGGTGATTCACCTGCCATAAAACGACTTACAAATTTAGGAATAACGGCCGCATAGGCTCCATTTGGGTCCTGCTTTCTACCAAACACGTTAAAATAACGCAATCCAATAGTTTCTAATCCAAAGGTTTTAGAAAAAACATCTGCATATAATTCGTTTACATATTTTGTTATTGCATACGGAGACAAGGGTTTCCCTATTGTATCTTCTACTTTTGGGAGCGACTCTGAATCTCCATAGGTTGAAGAACTAGCTGCATATATAAATCGTTTAACACCTGCATCTCTTGAGGCGACTAACATATTTAAAAAACCAGAAACATTCACATCATTTGAAGTAATTGGGTCTTTAATAGACCTAGGTACGGAACCCAGAGCAGCTTGATGCAAGACATAATCAACACCTTCTACAGCACCCTTACAATCATTTAAATTTCTAATATCTCCTTCAATTAAAGTAAACATAGGATTCGATAAAAAATGAGCTATATTGGCTCTTTTTCCAGTAGCAAAATTATCTAAACAGACAACCTTATTACCTTTTTCTAGTAATACTTCACTTAGGTTAGAGCCTATAAAGCCCGCACCACCAGTAACTAATATGTTTTTATCAGATAATTGAAAATTCATATCTTAAAAATAGCTGTTTTGGAAATGGAAAGTTACAAAAAAGGGTTGATTTCTACTAATATTAATTCCATACTAGATGAAAAGAAAAATACACAAATACAGTAATGCTCTAGATAAATAAGAGGTTAATTACACCTATTAAAAACGATTCGTTTTAGATATCAAAAAAGTATAAAGAGACAGTTGAAAATAATGAACACTGTTAAATTTTTCTAATAAATACACACTATAACAAATATGATTCTAAGCACTTT
>CAZAIL010000257.1:0-2171 GCA_964485155.1 uncultured Flavobacterium sp. | reverse complement strand
ATCACCTTCTTTATAGGGGACTTTAAAGCCACTACCAAAGTCTATAAAATTAATAGATGTAAACTGCTTAGCAACATCAAATAAAATTTCTGTAGCACGCAAAAAAGTATCAATATCTAAAATATCAGAGCCTGTATGCATGTGAATGCCGTTAATATTCATTCCAGTGTTTTTAACTACTCGTTTAATATGTGGAACTTGATGAACGGAAATCCCAAATTTTGAGTCGATATGCCCAACAGAAATCTTGCTATTTCCTCCTGCCATTACATGTGGATTGATTCTTATACAAACTGGAATTTCAGGATGCTTTTGCCCAAATAATTCTAGAATGGAAAGATTGTCTATATTTATTTGCACTCCTTTTTTTGCGACGTTTTCAATCTCCTTTAAAGAAACACCATTTGGTGTGTAAATAATTTTCCCCGGGGAAACACCAGCTGTCAAACCTAATTTAACTTCTTGAATAGAAACAGTATCCAAACCAGCTTCCAATTTTTTAAAATACTTTAAGATATTAATATTAGACAATGCTTTTACAGCATAATTTAGTTGTATGTTTTGTACACTCTTAAAAGCATCCATGATTCTTTTGTATTGAGAGGTAATAATAGCTGTGTCATAAACATACAAAGGACTATCATATTTCTCCGCTAATTGAAGTAATTTTTCTCTATCCATTATTTATCATTTTAGCGCGAAAATATAAAAATTTGAAAGCTGAGTATAAATTGTTTAAAAATATAACATATTGTTTCATTTTGTAGTATTTAGACATCTTTACAATAGTTGAAAATCTGTTAATAACTAATATACTTGTGCATTTTGATTTTTAATGATAAGTTCTATTTTAGCAATGACTTCAAAACTGCATAAAAGATTTTATGACTCAAGAAACTAAGTATACAGAAGATAATATCCGCTCACTAGATTGGAAAGAGCATATAAGAATGCGACCTGGTATGTATATTGGGAAACTGGGTGATGGCTCTTCTGCAGATGATGGGATTTATATTTTAGTAAAAGAAGTCCTAGACAATTCTATAGATGAGTATGTAATGGGGGCTGGTAAGACTATTGAAATTTCCATTCAAGGAAATAAAGTTTCTGTTAGAGATTTTGGTAGAGGTATTCCACTAGGGAAAGTAGTAGATGTAGTTTCCAAGATGAATACAGGTGGAAAATACGATTCAAAAGCCTTTAAAAAGTCTGTTGGTTTAAATGGGGTTGGTACAAAAGCGGTAAACGCCTTGTCATCTTTTTTTAGAGTAGAATCTAATAGAGACAATAAATCTGCTTCAGCAGAATTTGAGCAAGGTAATTTAATTAACAAAGATCTTTTAGAAGAGTCTTCTAGAAGAAAAGGAACCAAGGTTTCTTTTATACCCGACGAGGCTATTTTTAAAAAGTACAAATACAGAAATGAGTATGTAGCAAAAATGTTAAAAAACTACGTCTATCTTAACCCAGGATTGACGATTCTTTTTAATGGCGAAAAATTCTTTTCAGAAAATGGATTAAAAGATTTATTGGAAGATAACAATAATAAAGAAGACATGCTGTATCCAATTATTCATTTAAAAGGAAACGATATAGAGGTTGCTATTACCCACAGTAGAACACAATATTCTGAAGAATACCATTCATTTGTAAACGGACAACATACTACCCAAGGAGGAACACATCAATCCGCATTTAGAGAAGCTTTAGTAAGAACTATTAGAGAGTTTTACGGAAAGAACTTTGAAGCTTCAGATATCAGAAAATCTATTATTTCTGCAATTGCCATCAAAGTAATGGAGCCAATATTTGAGAGTCAGACCAAAACAAAATTAGGTTCTACAGAAATGGGAGGTGGGTTGCCAACGGTAAGAACGTATATCAATGATTTTCTGAAAACACAATTAGATAATTTTTTACACAAAAACTCTACAGTTGCAGAAAGTATTCAGAAAAAAATTCAACAAGCAGAAAAAGAGCGAAAAGAATTATCAGGTATTCGAAAATTAGCAAGAGATAGAGCAAAAAAAGCAAGTCTACACAATAAGAAATTAAGAGATTGTAGAGTTCATTTAGGAGACATTAAAAAAGAAACTCATTTAGAAACAACCTTATTTATTACTGAGGGAGATTCTGCATCTGGATCTATCACAAAATCTAGAAATGTAAAT
>CAZAIL010000256.1:0-2177 GCA_964485155.1 uncultured Flavobacterium sp. | reverse complement strand
TATCTGAGCCTGTTATGTTGGCATCTTTCATTGCATCTACAATACATTTTTGTACCGCTTCAGAATTTGGTGCCGTCATGGTTCCGCCGTTTCGTTGTCCTCCAGAATTAATATTTCCTCCCAATACCTCAGCATAAATAGTTGCTTTTCTTTCCAAAGCACTTTCTAGAGATTCTAAAACCAAGGCTCCTGCACCGCTCCCAGGAACAAAACCTGATGCGTCTGCACTCATGGGTCTCGATCCTTTTTCCGGAGTTTCGTTATGCTTATATGTCATCACCCTCATTGCATCAAATCCGCCCCAAATATAGGCCCCATCATCACTACAGCTCCCCACCAACATTCTTCTTGCCTTTCCTGCCTGTACGCGTTCAAAACCCATTAATAATGCTTCTGTGCCGGTAGTACAAGCAGATGAATTTGTAGTCACTTGGTTTCCCATTCCTAGAATGCCGCCTAAATAAGCACTAATACCACTTGCCATGGTTTGAACCACCACAGTACTTCCCAAGCGTTTTACCTTTTGATCGTCTAATTTATAAATTGCTTCTCTAAATTTTTCTATTCCAGAGGTGCCTGTTCCAAAAACCATTCCTGAATTGTAATCAATTGGTGAGTTTTTATCAATAACAAAACCTGCGTCTTTCCAAGCGTCCATTCCTGCAATACATCCATATAAGATGCCAGCACTATCAAATCCACGCAATTGAAGTGGTGTTAGGTACTTGTTTTTCATCTCTTCTGAAACAGGAGGAATTCCTCCAATACAGCAAGAAAATTTTAAGTCTTGTAGTTTTTGATGAAATGTAATTCCAGACCTTCCTTGCTGAATTGCTTCTAAGAAATTGTCTAAGCCAACAGCATTTGGTGCTACAACTCCCATCCCCGTAATAACAACCCTATGTTTCATGATTCATTGGTTTTAACATTCCTGAAATAGTTCCTCTACAAACCAGCTCATTTTTTTCATTAAACAATTGCACCTTGCATTTTAGTTTATTAAATCTAAAATAGACTTTTTCTGAAATTACCTTTACGCGTTCTTTGGGAAAAACGGGTAAAAAGAAATCTACTTCGCTAGAACTAAGTGCAATTTGTGGTTTTTTTGTTTCAGAGATAGCTTCACTTAGCAAGTATATTCCTAGACAAACAACACCAATTTGTGCCATTACTTCGGTTAAAATAACTCCAGGGGTTATTGGATTGTCTTTAAAATGACCTTCATAAAAGTACTCGTCTTCTTTAAAGGTATAAAACCCTTCTACACCGCTCTCGGAGAGAGACGTTAGTTCTTCTACAAACAAAAAAGGTGTTTGATATGGTAAAAGCTGTATGATGTTTTGAGTGTTCAATTCTTTAACTTATGTGTTCTCCTCCGTCTACAGGAATAATGGTACCATTAATCCAGGATGCTTCGTCTTTAGATAATAAATAGACAACATTGGCAACATCTTCTGGCAATGTTAATCTATTAAAAGGATTGCGCAATAAAGAGTGTTTTTTTATTTCGTCACTTCCTGGAATCATTCGTAGAGAAGCCGTGTCTGTAACTCCTGCTTGAATACAATTTGCTCTAATCCCAAAAGGCGCATACTCTAGTGCAATATTTCTTGTAATGGCTTCTAAGGTTACTTTTGCTGCAGACACAGCTGCATAATTTTTCCATGCTTTTGTATTCCCTTCACTTGTAAAGCTAACAACTCGTGCATCACCCGAAAACAACCTTGCTTCAAAAATAGCGTTGGTCCAGTCATACAAACTAATTCCCATTGCTTGTATTGTTAATTGAAAGTCGTCTGTTTGTAAGGTAGGTGTAGATTCAGAAATCATGGGTTTTAAATTTCCTTTGGCAACACTATGTACTAGTGTTTTTATGGTGCCTCCCTCTAGCTCTTCTGCTAAATCTTCTATCAATGCAGCTCTCTTTTCTGAGTGAAATGCATCTGTGTTATAGCTAATAAGATGGACTCCTTCTTGAGTAATTTCATTAAATTCTTTCTCAATGTCAGGCAGCTGTGATCTAGAGTTTCTATGAACAATACAAATATTCATTCCGTGTTTGGCTAACTTTTTTGCTGTTGCCAAGCCCAATCCACTAGAGCCCCCTAAAATTAATGCCCACTCGTTTTTATCTTCAAATTCTTTTACCATTCTAATAATATTCTTTGGGCAGAAAA
>CAZAIL010000255.1:0-2191 GCA_964485155.1 uncultured Flavobacterium sp. | reverse complement strand
ACTTATTTTTTGATTATAAATTTTCTATTTTCAAAAAGAAAATTGGAGATACTGTTTATGGTATTGGTTGGATTCCTTTAGGGGGTTATGTAAAAATCTCAGGGATGATTGATGAAAGCATGGATACCGAGCAACTGCAAGAAGAACCAAAACCTTGGGAATTTAGATCTAAGCCAGCATGGCAACGTTTAATTATTATGTTGGGTGGTGTCTTTGTAAACTTCGTATTGGGAATCTTTATATATATTATGTTAATGTACTCTTATGGTGAAAAATACTTACCAAATGAGAATGTTACCGATGGTGTATGGGTTCAAGATTCTTTAGCCATAAGTTTAGGCTTACAAAATGGAGATAAAATTCTAAGTGTTGATGGAGAAGAAATAAAAAAATTCTCTGACATTACTATTGAATTCATTAATGGAAATAATTATACGATAGAAAGAAACGGTCTTGTTATAGAAAAAGAATTACCGGTAGATTTTATCGATCAATTAATTAGTAGAGGGAAAAATGCAGGAATGATTGTTAGGCCCAGAAGTCCTTTTATGTTTGCACAATTTCAAGAAAACTCACTCAACAAAGACACAAATCTAAAAGATAAAGACATTGTCGTGGGTATTAATGGACAGCCCTTAAAATACTATGATGAAGTAGAGACTATATTAAAAGATAATAAAGGTAAAGAAATTTCTATTACTGTTAAAAGAGGTGAGGAAAATAAAACATTTAATGCAGCGGTAAGTGATGAAGGAAAGTTAGAAATAGTCGTTTACGGTATGGGTTTAGCTGACCTAGAAAAACTAGGGTACTATGATTTAGCAGATATTAGCTACTCTTTTGCAGCTGCAATTCCTGCAGGAATTAATAAATCTTACGAGACACTTACAAATTACATGAAACAACTTAAGAAAATCTTTAATCCTAGTACAGGAGCCTATAAAGGATTAGGTGGTTTTATTTCTATAGGAAGTATATTCCCTTCTACGTGGAGTGCTGAGACTTTTTGGAGTATTACTGCGTTTTTATCAATCATGTTAGGGTTTATGAATTTATTACCGATTCCTGCTCTAGATGGTGGCCATGTTGTTTTTACTTTATGGGAAATGATTACTGGGAAAAAGCCAAGTGATAAGTTCTTAGAATACGCTCAAGTAACTGGGTTTATAGTATTAATAGCTTTGTTACTTTTTGCCAACGGAAATGACATTTTTAGGCTATTTCAGTAAAAATTAAAATTAAAAACCATAGCGTAAACCAAATAAAACATTACTTGGAGGCATTTGCACGAATCCAGATTCTATATACTCAGCGTTAAAAATATTGTTGGCAGTTAAGGTAAACGTAAATTTATTAAAATCTACAAGTAAAGAAGCATCCCAAACATTATAGCTTGTTCCTACAGTTCTTTCTGCGTGTTTATAAATAATATTTTGGTGAACATTCTTAAACAATTGAGATGTAAAACGAGTGATAAGTTGATGTTTTAAAGTGTTTAAAGAATACCGTGACAAGTCTTTATTTTGATCTAAAATATCATCATTTAAATACGTATAGCCAAAAGTTATGGTTTGATTGTAGTTATTCATTTTAAAGTTGTAGTTGCTTTCAAACTCAATCCCTTGTGTGCTTACTTCTGCAATATTAGCTGCTGTAAAAATGTTAACACTTGTATTTTGTCTTACATAATCTATTAAATCTTCTGAATCTCTATTAAAAATAGCTAGAGATCCTGAAAATTTGTCATCACTATACTTTAGTCCTATTTCTTGAGCAAATGCTTTTTCTGGTTCTAAATTTGGATTTCCTGAAGTTGCAGGATCACTATAATATAAATCGGTAAAAGTTGGTGCTCTAAAAGTATAACCAACATTCCCGTATAATCTTACTTTATCAGAAATCTGAACTCCAATATCTAAACCTGGAAAAGTATTAAATTTAAAGTCCGAAAAATAAGTTGCTGCTATCCCTGGAGTAATATCAAAAGAGCCCAATTTAAAACGGTGCTCTAAGAAAAAATTTGCCATAGTTCTAACTCTTTCTCCCAAATTGTTACTTTGTATAGAAAATCTTGAAAAATCTACTCCAAAACCAGTAATTCCAATATCTGATGTATAAGAAGCATTTGTTTCAACTCCTATTTTATTTGTAATATGGAAGTTTCTATAAAACCCTGGATCATCTCTTCTTA
>CAZAIL010000254.1:0-2196 GCA_964485155.1 uncultured Flavobacterium sp. | reverse complement strand
GACCACGCTCTGGCTCCTGCACCGATCACCAGTAAGGCTCCAAGGACAGGCAACAATGCCAATGCAGATGGGAACGGTAACCCTTTGTGAATAAACAGCACACTGACTGCTAAGAGCATTAAGCCGCTGAGCGACATAGCGTTTGCAATCATTGATACATATAAAGTGAACTTCTCTGCGAGAAGCATTTTTGAAAAATACTTAGATAGACCTAACCTTTCAAAATTCAGTAAGATACCCTTATGAGCAACAAACCAAGCAACTACGCTACCAGTCAACAATTCCCAAAATCGACTAAACGGCCAAAAAAAAGTTTCTGTTGGTTTAGCTATAACCCATTGTGTATTTATAAAAAAAGAGCCTGACATGACAACTAATGTGACAACGAGAAGGTTAAATCTTTTTTTCCATGCGAGCCAAAGACACAATGGCCAAACAATATAAAATTGTTCTTCAACAGCCAAGCTCCATAAATGGAGCATTGGCTTTAATTCAGCTGAAGTTTCAAAATAGCCAACCTCATCAGCAAGGATAAAGTTAAGAACAAAGGCTGCACCACTAGCGACATGCTTGCCAAGCTGATTATATTCATCAGCAAGTAAGGCAAAATAGCCAAATGCCAGTGAACTGCCCATCACTAAAATAAGAGCTGGAAAAATCCTTCGTATGCGGCGGCTAAAAAAGTCGATGAAACTAAATTTCCCCTCATCCAATTTTTCGAAGATGTGGCTCGTAATCAAAAATCCGCTGATCACGAAAAAAACATCTACACCAATAAAACCACCTTTCAAGATACTTGGAAATGCGTGAAAGAGCACAACGGATAAAACAGCAAAAGCTCGGAGGCCATCGATTTCCGCGCGGTAGGCTGATTTATTGGAGGTTATTTGATTCACTTGGCTGGCTCAGTGCTTTTAAGAAGATTAGACGACTTAGGCATTTTTTTGATAATTATTAAGAATAAACGATATGGTGATTCTAGTCAGTACCCTAGGTTATAAATTGTTGTATTATTAAGTCTCTCTACTAGTCTACTGCTTTTAACCCTCCCGCATACTGATGATATCTTTGAATTCCTTGGGTTCGCTCAGGTATTATTGTATGTTCACGCATTGCACCCCACAAAGCGCCTTAGAGCGGCTAGGACTATTATGGTTAACCCTTTGTTATGATTTATACTTCCCTATATTAAATGATGCCTCACTAGGGAGCTATTGGGTTCAATACTTTTTCCAACAAGGCATAACCTGCAAGTCAAAAACCTTTGCGTGCTGCTCGGGAGGTTACTATAAAACCAATAATTTCGCTTTTCAGTCAGAAAATGTTGGCCAATGTTATGATGGCCCACTTATGTGGTAGTCTTTATTTTGACGTAAAATTCAACTCAAGAACCTCAAACATTTACCTGAATAGTAACTTTAGCCCTAAAGACCAAAAATAATACGCCGCCTTAGTAATTTGACGCTGTTAGCAGAGAGATCCATAGCCTTAATACCAATCAGCATTCGAACCCTCGAACGGAAAGACAGTTTGAGCCAAATCTTTTTAGGAATTGAAACTTTAAAGCCATCGGTCTTTTCAGTGTGGAAGTATCCTACCCCTCGAGTACCTAAATCATGTAAATACTTAGGAAGCGGTTCTCCATTATTTAGAGAGGATTGATAAAGCCTTTCCACAACGACATCAGTAGAAAAGTTTTTCTTGATATTTTCTTTTACTATATCAATTGGTTTTGAATAACTTCCATGTTTCAGGTATGCAACTACTTCTACGATCAGTTCGTTCATATTATAACACCTAAGAGCTTCAGCTGGACTCACGCCAGGTGCAGAGCTCTTATTAAGGCCAAAACAAGGCAAGCCTGACATAATAGCTTCCGAGAAAGCAGTGCCACCATCCATTGGAAAGCTATCAATATAACAAGCTGCTCTTTGGTATGCCATTTTTATAATTTTTGGGTGTTGGACACCCATTATTGATAATCTGGAGGGATATTTATTCAATAATGGCTTCCACCAAGGGTCCGACGTTTTGGGTCCGATTAATATAACCTCGTTTGGGACAAGTTCCATCAAATTTTCAAGAAAATTTGCAAAATTCAAATCACCCATTGGATGAAATTTTGATGCGGTGCCAACTGAAAGAATTGGTCCTGATATATTGCGGGTAACATTTTGAACTGTGTGATTATTTGGA
>CAZAIL010000253.1:0-2209 GCA_964485155.1 uncultured Flavobacterium sp. | reverse complement strand
AGTATATTGCAAAGAACAAAAATATCACAACTCCCAAGTAAACCCATTTTATCGGTAAGTTATTTAGATAACGCATGAAGTTCACGTACCTCCCGGCAAGAAACAATCCAATGGTTGCACTTACCAGGAAGAAAATTATTATCATGGTAAACGTTGTTTGGAACCATTCCACAGTAACCGGGTACCCTCTAGTATCCAAGATATTGTATATTAATGCTTCGCTGACTGTTATGGGTATTCCTAAAAACAAAAGAGGAACAAGTTGTGTAAAGGTTCCGGCATTGTTCGCTCCTTCACTTGCTATAAGACTAGGCATATCTCCTTTTCCTTTTTGATATGAACCTTTTCTTATCTGTACCCACTTCTCAACAGTGTATGCCAATATACTACTCATGCCATAACTCATGCCTGGTACAAATCCTCCTATACTTCCCAATAGTCCTGCTCTGAACAATGTGGCTGTGTATTTTTTGATCTTCTTAAAACTTTGTACGTAACCTTCTAGGGTTACTCCGGGAAAACTAAACACCTTTGCTCCACTACTGCGTAGGCTACCTATCAGTAAAGGTATCACAAACATGGTAGTGACCACAGGCATGATGGGCAGTCCCGGATACAATAACGGTGTGTCAAAGGTCATGAAACTGTCGTTAGTGTAGGTGTCGTATCCTACCTTGCCTAACAAGTTACCAAACACAAATAACATAATGCTGACCACTAGTTTGTTCCTGCTGATCCATATAATCGCTATACTAGTAAGAGAAAATATTGCCATCTGAACTGTGCTATTCCAAATCTGATATATCATGAACAACAAAGGTATCATTGCTACAATTAGTATCACACCAAACACACTAGTGACCCAACTTCCTATGGCACTGAACATTATGGCCTCGCTGGCCTTGCCGCTCTTGAACAATGCATGGCCTTCCATTGCACTCGGCACAGCACTACTACTACCGGGAACACCAAACACAATAGCAGTGATTCCTCCAAAGAATTGATCTATACTGACCATCACCACGTAAAATATTAGTATGTTCTGTGGTTGCATTTCAATCAAGAAAGGGTAGGCCATAAGCATGACCGCCATGCCTCCCACACCTGGCATTATACCACTAAACGTTCCACAGATTATTGCCGCTATAAAAACTATTACTGTTTCCATTTGTTTATATTATACACTATTTTTTTAAACGGTCAAGCAACCGCTGTGACACAGGACGAACTCTTATCGGTTTACCCCATATTCCTTTAATATTTCTGTTTTTCAAATCTAAAAATTTATGATGTACTTTCTTGGTAATCACGTTATCAAAATAATCATTGGCTATCTTTTGTTTTTGTACAGTTTGTTTGTCCTTTGCATTATTTTCTTCAATGCATTTTTTATCTTCTTGATACCACTCTCCTTGTATCTTTGTTCCTATACCTTGCAGGAACGGGGAGGCCGCTTCAAACCCCATTGCCCTCATTAGTCTATCATAGTAAGGAGTACTGTGTTGAATCTTGAACATCTCCATTGATTCTGTTGTTGGTGGTAAATTATTCTCCCACAGTATGTTGTCTATTTCCTTAGCTTTTGCATGTGAAAGTTTTTTAATCAGGTCAGGCGATCCGTCGTTAACGTAGAAGTATATTAAATCAACATTTGGATCTGTACAATTTATAGGTAGATCCCATTCGTAATTGTGTAATTTATAGACATACCATCCGTCCTCGATCAGTATCTCTGGCTTTTCGTAACCCATAATAAAACACGCCTTACTTGTTTTACTCCTTGTTAGTGTTAGTTCTCCGCTGTTCTGATACCATCCGTTAGTGTTCTTCCAATCCGAATCCCATGCCCCGTACTCGTAATCAACGACTTCTTTTTCGTATGTTTCTTTACTAGTGGGTGTCCACCCTTGAAACAAATCAAATTCCCATCCAAGCTCACTTGCGGCCCGGCCGTGTTTTGCATACGTTACTTTCTTGGTATGATCGTTTAGGTATTGTCTTGTTTTTGAAAGCTGTTGTACCGAATTGTTAACAACATTCAACAGCTTGATGTTAGGTGTTTTTCTACGTTTGAAACATTCGACAACAGTGTTACTGTCTGTACCTCCCGAATAGCCTATTGTTATTTCGTCATAGTTCTTTTCAATGTAAGCACACATCTGTTGTCGATAGTACTCTATGGTCTCTGGGGGCTCAACTGTCCAATCAT
>CAZAIL010000252.1:0-2209 GCA_964485155.1 uncultured Flavobacterium sp. | reverse complement strand
AGGCCCTGTAACTTTAATCTCTGTTAACGTCGTTTATCCACGATCACCTATCACCAACCATTCGTCCAACTTGGACCATCTTTTGCGTCCAGAAACATTCTTTACCGCGATAGCAACCGCCTTACGTTGACCAACTAGCACCACAAGTTGCTTACCACGTGTGATGCCAGTATATAACAGGTTGCGTTGAAGCATAGCATAGTGCTGCGTCAGCACAGGGATAATGACAGCAGGGTATTCCGACCCCTGACTTTTGTGGATCGTCGTGGCGTAAGCAAGGACCAGTGTATCGAGTTCTCCAAACAAGTAGGTAACAGCACGCCCGTCGAAAGTTGCGGTCAGTTCTCCCTCATTGACATCGATACCCTCAACATAACCGATATCCCCATTATAAACTTCCTTATCATAATCGTTCTCTATCTGCATGACCTTGTCACCTGGCGCGAAAGTTGAGCCAAAGCGTTCCACCTTGTTTTCTCCTGCGGGATTTAACACGGCTTGCAGTTCGATATTGAGAGAACGGGCGCCGACGCCTCCACGGTTCATCGGACAAAGAATCTGTATGTCTCGAATAGGGTCCAAGCCGAAACGTTTAGGAATGCGTGTTTTGACCATATCAAGTATGCGCATGACGGCCAGACCTGGGTCCTCCGCTGGCACAAAATAAAAATCACTTTGGTTCGCTGGCTTGGAGAGGTCCGGCATCTGGCCTTCATTGATCCGGTGAGCACTAGTGATAATTTTGCTTTGGGCAGCCTGTCGGAATACTTCAGTAAGCCGTGCGACAGGGATTACATGAGAACCAATTATATCGGCCAGTACCTGCCCAGGACCGACAGAAGGCAACTGGTCAACATCTCCAACAAGTAAAACTGCAGCTTGATCAGGGACGGCCTTTAGCAATGCATGCATCAATGAAACGTCAACCATCGAACTTTCGTCAACGATCAACAGATCGCATGCAAGCGGGCTTTCTTCATTTCGCTTAAAACCAAATGATTTTGGGTCAATTTCCAGCATGCGGTGGATAGTCTTGGCCTCCATACCAGTGGCCTCCTTCATACGCTTGGCAGCCCTACCAGTGGGAGCGCAGAGCAACAGCCTCACCGCTTTTGCAGCCAATATCTGCAGGATTGAGTTTACGATCGTAGTCTTGCCAACCCCAGGCCCACCAGTGATCACCATGACCTTTGAGCGAAGTGCAAGACGAACAGCTTCAATCTGCGATTGCGCAAGGCTCAGACCAGTCTTCTTCTCTATCCAAGGAAGGGCTTTATCGATATCGATATTCAACCAAGGAAGCGATCCCAAAACCAAATGTTGGAAACGATCGGCGACACCTTTTTCCGCGTGATAGAGACCACTCAAAAATAAGCACGGGGTATCTACAACCGTATCAGCGATAACCGTGCCATCGGTGATTTCCAACTCGGTGGCGGTTTGGATTAACTCATCGGGGACTTCGAGTAATTTGACGGAAAGAGGTATCAGTTCTTCTAAAGGCAAGCCACAATGACCATTGCCCATTGCTTCAGTAAGAGCATACGAAATACCAGCCCGCACTCGGATCATTGAAGTCTTTTCAATACCAAGCTTTTCGGCGATTAAATCTGCTGTTCGAAAACCGATGCCGCGAATATCGCGTGCAAGACGGTATGGGTTCTCACTCATCACCTGCACAGCGTCGACACCATAAGTTTTGAAAATTCGAACAGCCCGAGCTGTTCCAACACCATGACCATGTAAAAATACCATTATCTCACGGATAACCTTTTGATCTGCCCACGCAGATGTAATCTTGTCAGCTCTCTTTGGGCCGATACCTTCCACCTCCCGTAACTTTTCGGGTTCCACCTCGATAAGATCGAAAACGTCCTTCCCAAACATCTTGACCATCCGTTTAGCGTACACGGGTCCAATGCCCCGGATCATGCCAGACCCAAGATACTTTTCAATACCATCAAGCGACGTCGGTTCAGAAGTTTTCAAAAACCGTGCGCGGAATTGTAGTCCGTGCGTGTGATCATTGACCCACTCTCCAGACGCCGTGACCCATTCCCCAGCAGAGATCATCGCAGCGTGTCCAATGGTCGTGACAAGATCGCGGTGACCTCGTGCCTTCAAGCGCAGCACACAAAAACCAGTGTCTTGGTTGTGGAACGTAACGCGTTCGACAAGGCCCGCAAGCACCTCAGTGGAGCCCTCATTA
>CAZAIL010000251.1:0-2209 GCA_964485155.1 uncultured Flavobacterium sp. | reverse complement strand
GTCTTTAGGTTTGGATTAAGTGACAAAAGTTTTTCAGCAAATTCAAGAGAGTCCAGAGCGACTTCACTTGCAGTGCAGTTCCAATTAAAAGCAGCAGTTGCGAGCAGGGGATAGATTAGCGAAGCGCCAGTACCTATATCGAGCATACTTATTGGCTTTTCAGGTGAACCACCTAATAGATCTTTTACATGAATTAAATAATCAAGCCTTCCTGGAAGAGCTGGACAGAGGTGACCTGGTTTGAGCTCCCAATTAACGTCATACGTTCTCTTAAGCAAAGCGGTGTTCAGAGCAATAATTGCTTCTGAATCGCCAAAATTTATACTTTTCCTGTCAGACTTTCCAAGTATAATAAACTCAGAGAGCTTCGGATGAGATTGGATAAGACCATTAAAGTTATACTCTTTATTAAAGGGATTTTCTGAATGCAAATTGTTTTTTTTAAAGAGGCTTAATATAAGCTATGTAATGCTACGGTGTAATGTCCCATTCAAGGGTTGTTTCTGACAAAGATTGTCTCATGCATCGAATAGAATAAATGGCACCACATATAAAATACCGCCTACCGAATGGAAATAACCATTATGCGTGATTATTTGAGATTAAAGTTGGCACGTAAGTTGATTAAATGTAAGAATCCAAATAATATTTTTACATGAGTAATGTTTTTATGATGATTTTGATTCCTGTAGCCTTGGGAATTTTTATGCTGGAGTTGTATTTTCTTCGTAAGAAGGGGTATAAGGTGACTTTGGATCAAACTGTACTCAATCTTTCATTAGGCTTTTTCGATAGACTGCTCGGGTTGTACTTAACCGAACGCTCCTTAGTCCTTGTTCATGAGGCTATAAATTATGCGATTATTCCCTCCATGCCGTCTAACTGGTGGAGTTTCCTTTTCACCTTCGTGGCAGTGGATTTTATTTGGTACGTCTTTCATTTGTCGAGCCATAGAATATCCATTATGTGGGGAATTCATTTGGTTCACCACCAAAGTGATGAATATAATTTAAGTGTAAATTTCGCATTGAGTCCATTGGGTTTTATTATACGGAGTGTTATGTACAGCTCACTCGTGCTAATAGGATTTCCTTTGGAATTTGTCATTCTCAGTAGCTACGTTAACGCTCTATATCAGTACTACTTACACACGGAATTTATAAATAGGATTCCAGTTTTAGAGCATTTGTTCGTGATGCCAGATCATCACAAGGTCCATCATGGATCTAACGAGGAGTACTTAGACAAAAATTACGGTGGCGTATTTATTATTTGGGACAAGATTTTCGGCACTTATGCATCTAAGATGACTGCTGTTAAATACGGTCTCACCACGCAGCTTGTGCATAAGGACTTTGTCAATGTCCAGTTGTTTTTCTTTAAAAAACTGATCCATAATTTTAAGGAATTCGGCTGGAAGAAGGGGGTGACACTTCTTTTCCAGGGACCAGAACACCAAACACCAGAAGTCCCAACGGTACTACCACTAAAGACTTCAATGAGTATTAAGAAATTAATCGTGGGAGGTGTGATCTTTGTGATCTCCTATTACTTCCTTTTGACCACTACAAACCTTTTGTTTTTTACAATGGTTTTCTTCATGAATTTCTTGGCCATCACCCTGGTTAATGGAATAGAAATAGACAGAAAAGACAAGCTCTTGTCTTAACGGAATTCCTAGTTATCCATTTTCTCAAGTCAAGCGGATTGATGTAAACCTCTTCATTATTTTAACAATCTCTGTTAGACGCTCAATGTTTTATCACTACTTCATCCATAGGCACTCTGCGACGTGGTCCCCAAAAACCGGAGTCTGTTCCTTTTCCACAAGATATAATCATGTTGATTTCGGCGCCTCTGGGCAGCTTCAGTATTTTTTTAATCCGTTTTGCATCAAAACCTTCCATAGGACACGTATGGAAATCTTGAGAAGCCATACTTAACATAAAGTTTTCTGCAGCTAAAGCACAGCTTTTATGTACGGTAATTCGTTGCTGTGCATGGCCCGCTGCTCTGTATATAGGTCTGAATAGACCTATGCTAAAAGAAAGGAGTCTTCTGTACAAACCAAATATGCCCAAACCGTCATTAATGTAAGAAATGGGCATCAGTTTCTGATAGTAGAGACGTCTCATTTTAATGGACTTAACGCCTATGCCTAACTTTTTCTCGTCCTCGTCTATTAGGCTCTTATGCCATGCTACACGTC
>CAZAIL010000250.1:0-2215 GCA_964485155.1 uncultured Flavobacterium sp. | reverse complement strand
CGAATCCGCCGTAATTGCGGTTATACATTGTTGCCACTAGTATTTTTCAGTAAATCGGTCCATCAAATTTCACAATGGTTGTGTCGTTTTTCACAGTAAAGTCAACCCAATGGTCTAATGAGCCTCCATTTGTATAATATCCACCACCACTTATTTCCATTTTTCCGTCCGCACGAGTAAAAGTCAGCGAGTAAGCTCCATCAGTTTTATTTTTCCGCATCGATAAAAATTCAGTCACGCTTTCATTCGGCTCGATTCGGTCAATTTTTATCACGTCCAGTTTTTCGGTCGTAGTAAATTCAACGTTTGTTATTGGTTCTCTCGAGTCATTTTTAACTTTCATTTCAATTCCGTTTTCTTTGAACATAAAACACGAGTTCAAATTCAGAATTATCATTATTGCAAGCAGTTTTTTCATATTAGTGGCAACGTCTAGTATATGGCTCGTAGCTTGCAAATACTCTATTTCCATTCGGTTGAGAACAAGCCATATTTTTAAATTTTTCTTATTACCTTTTTTTATCAATAAGCCAAATTTAAAAATTTGGCGACCTCACAAATATGCCTTAGCTTCGTTTAAGCAACTAATTAGCTATGAGCTATATACTTTGTTGTTACACGTTATTGATCCAAAAGAATAAAATCATAATCCCATCCGTCCATAACTATTTCGGTAAATTGTCCGCTATTAACGTTTAATTTTGCAAAGTTCTTTTTACCAGAATATCTTAGAAATCCAATTATTTCATTTGTTGTATCTGAATAATCAATCATATCAAATATACTGGAATCAAGATTCGCGATTATTCTAATTTCCGAACCATTAATAGGGTCAAGTTCCACTATTTCATTTGTATAATTTCTAGAGGCATAAAGCTCATCGTTATTTGAAATCACTGGATAATTATATCTATATTCCATTGTATTTCGAGTGAATGTTCCGTCTGAAACACTAACTCTTGTAAACCATTGACTATAAATTGGGTGATCATTTAACCCTTGCATTCCAATTAATTCATTTGTAGTTTCTGAATAACCTAAAATCGCTAAATTATTTTCATTAAGCACTTCTAAATCTGCAATAATTCTTATTTCAGCACCATTATTTGGGTCAAGTTCTACAATTTTTCTTTCATTAATACGATAGATGTAAGAAAAAAGCTTGCCTTCATTTGTCAAAGTAAAACCATTATAAGTTTTAAAATTTATTAGATTCAGATAGACTTCTCCGCTTATTACGTTTACTCTTACAAAGTAAAAATCAAAATCACTTGTTGCTGGTGGTGGAGTTGGGACTATAATTGTGCCAATAATTTCATTGGTATTTATTGAATAAGTAGCATTAGTGAAATCAATATTAACATCGTCAAACATTAAATCAGCTATAATTCTTATTTCTGAACCATCGTCTACGTCAAGTTCTACAATTTTTTTAGAAGAATTATTGTAAGCATAAACCTTTAAACTTTCTTGAGTTTCTAGATTTTCAGATTTATCTTTTGAACAAGAAATCGTTAAAGTTGATAAAATCAATAATATTAATATTTGTTTCATTTTTTTTAATGTGTTACAACGTGTTATAACATCAATGTTATAGATGTTATCCTATAAAATTTCGGGTATACAATTAGTAATTGTTATTAAATACACTCAAATATAACAAATAACACTTGTCTCTGAATTAATAAATAATGCAATTCTAGTAAGTGTTCTTAAAATTAAAACCCAGCTATTTTTTGAGATATTTTAATATGCAATCAATATCGAGCTTTTTTTTTAAGTATCACTTAAATAATACGGTATCCCACATATTTAAGTGTTTTTATACCTTAACCAGAGTTTTCAGCAAGCTAAGTTTACTTAATGCCATTTTATTCAATTAATTGAAATAACATCTAATATTTCTATCTAAATGTTCTCCCAAAAACAACAACTGCTAAAATACTTGCAAGACCTAAAGATACAGGATTGATTAAATAATTACTATTAATTTCTTTAGGTTTCTCTGTTAATAGCAGTGACTCAGCAATTTTTAATCGAACATACAAATAAGGTGATACCTAAAAAATAAGATAGTAGGGTAGTAGGGATTATAGATCCCTGAGTTTCCAATGTTGCAAATACAATTGCCAGAGCCTTGTAGCCCTGGTGTTTAAAAACAAAAAAATCCAATCAAGCGAAAATGCTTGTTGGATTTTTTTAAGTTTTTACCCAC
>CAZAIL010000249.1:0-2218 GCA_964485155.1 uncultured Flavobacterium sp. | reverse complement strand
CAACCGTAACTAAGATTCCTGCTAAGACCGCTGCAGGGATTTTAGAAGCAACGGGTCCTAATCCTAATAAAATAACTAATAGCATTAGACCAGCTACCATTCCTGATAGTTTTGTTTTCCCTCCTGAATTAATGTTTACAACCGTTCTAATGGTAGCACCTGCACCAGGAATTCCACCAAAAACAGAAGCAATACTGTTTCCTATTCCTTGACCAATAAGTTCTTTATTTGGTTTGTGCTTAGTTTTGGTCATATTATCTGCAACAACTGATGTTAACAGTGAATCAATAGCTCCTAGCAGCGCTAATGTTAAGGCTGTAAAAATATAAGGAGTGATACTCGCTAAACTAAAACTGGTAAAAATTTCCATATTTGGGATTGGAAATCCACTCGGAATTTCTTCTATAGGTTTGTAGTCGAGGTTAAAACCAACAGAAATACCCGTCATAACCATTAACGCAACCAAGGTACTAGGGACAACAGTTGTTATTCGTTTAAACCCATAGATGATAAAAATTGTGCCTAGAGCTAAGATTAGTTCTAGCCAATTAAGATTTTTTAAAGCTCTAGGGAGTACTTTAAACGTACCTAAAACACCAGAAGCCTCTATTCCTGCTAATGTTTTGCTTTCCTTTACAATATCTGCTTGTACAATACTCTCACCTTCCGCTGCTGCATTTTTATAATCTTGTAACGTAAGAATTTTATCAGTTTTTTTGTTTTTACTATCCTTTAGATATCTACTTAAAACAACTTCTTCAACCTGAGATTCAAATTGCTTTACAAACTCAGCGTCTTCTTTTGCATTGTACCCTACAGAAGGTAAGATTTGAGTAACTAATATGATTACTCCAATAGCAGTCATAAAACCCGAGACAACTGGGTACGGAATATATCGAATATATTTTCCTAAACCGGCTAACCCTAAGCCAATTTGTATAAGGCCAGATAATAAGAAAACGGTTAAAATAATAGGCAATGCTTTACTAACATCTCCATTATTAGAGGCTATAATTCCTGCAATAACAACCATACTTACAGCTGTCATTGGTGCCGTAGGGCCAGAAATCTGTGTTGGAGTTCCACCAAAAAAGGCAGCGAAGAAACTAATAAAAATAGCACCATACAGACCGGCATCAGGTCCTAACCCGGAAGAGACACCAAAAGCAAGTGCTAACGGTAGTGCAACAATACCAGCAGTAATTCCGCCAAAAAGATCGCCACGAACATTTGAAAAAATATTTTTCATATTTTTTTATTAAAAATTTATAAATGTAATAAGGTTAATTTGATCCCTACTAGAGGTTTCAAAAATTTGATTCATATATCCAACTTCTAGTTTAATTCCATCAGAAACTTTATATCCTAAACCTCCATAAACTCTGTTTCTATCGAATACATTGGAGGCTCCGTTTAGGAAAACTTCGTTGTAAGTAGATAGATAATATTTTGAGTCTTTAAAAGGAACATTCAATCCTAGAAAATAACGAAAACGAGTTTTAAAATCACTTGCTACAAAGCGTTGTTCAAAACGATACCGATGTTGTAAACTTAGTTTTCCAATACTGTGCTTTGTAATAAATTGCTGAAAAACTCGATGTTCTTCTACAGTAGATTTTTCGTCTTCATTTCCAGTATAATTCTCAGAATTTATGTATCCGTACCCTAGTAGTAAATTACTTTTTTCACCAATGGCATACCCCAATCCAGTTCTTAGTAATAACTGTTCTAGATTTCCAATGGCGTTATAATTTCTATATTGAACTTCATGATGGAGATTCCATTTAGAGTTTAATTGTTTACTTCCAATATAAACCAGCCAGTTACCTGGCCCGTTTTCTTGACTTATTCCTGAAAAAGGAACAGATAAAAATGCAAGGATGATGATGAGTTTTTTCATAGGAATTTTATTCATAAAATGCTACCGAGCCATCTTTAATGTCATACATAGCTCCAATAATTTTAATCTCACCTTGGTCTTCCATTTCTTTTAAAACAGGACTTTTCTCTCTAATATTTTCTATTGTCATGTAGACATTTTTCTCTGCTACATGGTTTACAAAGTCAATATTTTCTGAGTTTCTCTTGCTAGTGTCAGTAGGTTCTGCTACCGCTGCTACAGCAGGCTTTAACTTGCTAAGTAACGTGGTAAGATTCCCTAGTTTGGCATCGTCACAGGCTCCTTTTACAGCACCACAAGCCGTGTGCCCTAAAACAA
>CAZAIL010000248.1:0-2273 GCA_964485155.1 uncultured Flavobacterium sp. | reverse complement strand
GAAATGAATATTCCTATTAAAAAAAATCATCAAACATTAGTTTACTTAATTGATGGAGATGTATTGGTGAATAATTCCATTTCACTTCAAAAAAACAAACAACAAATGATTCAATTTAATAATGATGGAGAAGGGTTTCAATTACAAGCAATTTCATCTAGTAAATTGTTATTTCTTTCTGGTGAACCTATCAATGAAAAGGTAGCTAATTACGGCCCCTATGTGATGAATACACAAACTGAAATATTAGAAGCAATGAGAGATTACCAAATGGGTAAAATGGGTTTTTTATCTAGAAATTAATTTATAAAATTACCGTAAGATGCATACAGTAAAATATATTTCAGAATCTAGAGGAGCAGTAAATCATGGGTGGTTAAAAAGCCATCATTCATTTAGTTTTGCCAATTATTTTAATTCTGAGAGAATGAATTTTGGGGCATTAAGAGTTCTTAACGATGATATTGTTCAGCCTAAGATGGGTTTTGGAACCCATCCACATCAAAATATGGAAATAATTTCTATTCCATTAAAAGGCGCTTTGTCTCACAAAGACAGTATGAATAACATTCGTTCTATAGAGGTTGGTGAAGTTCAAGTTATGTCTGCTGGAACAGGTATATCCCATTCAGAATTTAATAATAGTAACACAGAGGAAGTAAATTTTCTTCAGTTATGGATTGTTCCAGAAAAACAAAATATTAGTCCAAAATATGGGCAAAAGTTATTTGATATAAAAGGAAGAGATAATCAGTTTCAAACCCTAGTGTCTCCTCAAAATAAATTAGTTGAAGGATCTTTAGGAATTTGTCAGCAGGCATCAATTCATATTGGTAATTTTGATCAAGGAAAGCAAAGCTCTTATTCTATAGAAGTAGGTAAAGGAGTTTATGTCTTCTTAATTGATGGACAAATAGAAGTGAACGGAGAAAAATTAGACAGGAAAGATGCTATTGGTATTTGGCATACAGACGCTATTACTATAAAAACACTGGCTACTAGTGAGGTTCTATTGATTGATGTTCCTATGGTTTAATTTCTTTAATAATTAATGATATTATTAAAACCTTTAATTTTATCAATAAAAGTGATTATCTTGCAAAAATATTATGCATGCATAGTATTTAATTAAATTTATATGAAATACCCACACATTTTTGAGCCATTAGACTTAGGATTTACTACGTTAAAAAATAGAATCCTTATGGGCTCTATGCACACAGGTTTAGAGGAGGAAAAAAATGGTTTAGAAAGAATATCGGCTTACTATGCAGAACGTGCAAAAGGAGGAGTAGGCTTAATCATAACAGGAGGTATTTCTCCAAACATTCAAGGATGGACTGGGCCTTTTTCGGCAAGAATGTCATCAAATAAACACGCAAAACACCATTTAGGAATCACCAAAGCAGTTCATGATGAGGGAGGGAAGATATGCATGCAAATACTCCATGCTGGTCGTTATGGTTATCATCCTTTTAATGTGGCTCCTTCTAAAATTAAATCTCCTATCACACCTTTTAAACCTTTCAAATTAACAAAGGCTGGTATTAATAGAACAGTACGTGATTTCGTAAACTGTGCGAAATTTTCAAAATTAGCAGGGTATGATGGCGTTGAAATTATGGGTTCAGAAGGGTATTTAATTAATCAATTTATTGCAACTCATACCAATAAAAGAAAAGATGAATGGGGAGGTTCGTATACTAATAGAATGCGCTTACCTGTTACCTTGGTGAAATCTGTTAGGGAAGTTGTTGGAAAAGATTTTATAATCATTTACAGGCTTTCAATGCTAGACCTCATAGAAAAAGGAAGTACTTGGGAAGAAGTTGTTCAATTAGCGAAAGAAATTGAAAAAGCTGGAGCCACTATTATTAATACTGGAATAGGATGGCATGAATCTAGAATTCCAACCATAGCTACATCAGTTCCAAGAGCAGCATTTACATGGGTGACAAAGAAAATGAAAGAAGAAGTTTCTATTCCTCTAATTACATCCAATAGAATTAATATGCCAGAAACAGCTGAGGAAGTTTTGGCAAGAGGTGATGCAGATATGATTTCTATGGCGCGTCCGTTTTTGGCAGATCCAGCATGGGTAAACAAAGCAGTCCAAGAAAAATCTGATGAAATTAATACTTGTATTGCCTGTAATCAAGCTTGTTTAGATCATGTTTTTAAACAACAAGTAGCCAGTTGTTTGGTAAATCCAAGAGCTTGTCATGAAACAGAATTTAATTATAATCTTGCATTAGTTTCAAAAAAAATAGCGG
>CAZAIL010000247.1:0-2274 GCA_964485155.1 uncultured Flavobacterium sp. | reverse complement strand
CGCTTCCGGTAACGCCGCCGCTGAACGTGGTGATTTCGAAAAAGCCCTAGAAATTTGGATGCCGTTAGCAAAAAATGGTGACGCTAAATCTCAGAATGGATTAGGCTTAATTTATCGTTTTTTTCAGAAGGATTTTGACAAAGCAATACTGTGGCTCAAACTATCCTCTGAACAAGGTTATGTAGAAGCACAATACAACCTAGGGGAGTTGTTTTTTGAAGTTGACGATAAACCTAAGGGAATAAAATGGTTTCGGAGTGCCGCAGAAAACGGGCATGCCCTTAGCCAAGTTGTTTTAGGTTCATTATATCTAAATGGAACAGGATTAGAGAAAAATAATACAAAAGCTGTGATGTGGTTTCGAGCAGCAGCTGAAAAGGGCCATTTTCTTGGCCAACATTGGCTCGCCCAGATGCACTTCAAGGGTATGGGGACAAATTTAGACAAAAGTGAGGCAGCGAGACTTTTTAAACTTGCCGCAGAACAAGGCCATGTAGCGTCACAGGATAATCTAGCTTATATTTATAAAACTGGTGACGGCCTCCCCCAAAATTACCAAAGCGCTATATATTGGTTCACAGAAGCAGCTAAATTAGGTTCTGCAAGCGCGCAAAACCATCTTGCTCTTATGTTTGAAAATGGTGAGGGTGTAGAAAAGGATAGTGCGGAAGCCATACGTTTATATACTATGAGCGCCAAGCAGGGACTTGATGTTGCGCAAACCAATCTTGGACTTAGCTACAGAGACGGGACAGGCGTTAAAAAAAATCTAAATGAGGCTAAAAAATGGTTCCGCAAAGCCGCAGGGCAAGGTTATGCTGATGGCCAATTTTTTCTAGGTCTAGCCCTGCTGGACAATGGCGAGGTGTCAAAAACCCAAGGAGAAGCGTTTGAATGGCTTTTATTAGCAGCTGAGCAGGGCTTAGCGGACGCTCAGGCCATTGTGGGGGAAATGTATTACAAAGGCCTCGGCGTCCCCAAAGATGACCAGGCAGCTTTCACATGGCTCAAGCTCGCCGCCGAGAAGGATATACCAATAGCTCAGACCAACCTCGGTTATCTTTTTTATAATGGCGAGGGAGTAGCCCAAGACAAAGATTTGGCTAAAGTTTGGTTTATGCGGGCGGCCGGAAATGGTGAAAAGAGTGCCCAGTCCCACCTTGGATGGATTCTAAAAAAAGAATTACAAGGTAGCAGCGATAACTCAGAGGCTAAGAAGTGGTTTCAGATGGCTGTTCGTAACGGCGAGCCACGAGCTTATATCGGACTAATAGATTTCTTACTAGAGGAAGGTAAATTTGGTGACGCTGAGTATCTAGCTTATACAGCAATAGCCGAGCTTTCAAAAAATTCAGATATTTCAATAATTGAGGAGTACGAAATCAATTCAGGACTAACTCTGATTTTTCTATACCAAGGGCAATACGAATTGGCTATCAAGTTTTCTAGAAATGCGCTTGGCCTAGCCCACAAACAATTCGGAAAAAATAGTACTGAGTATGCCGTACAGAGCCTCAATCTTTCGTCTATTCACTTAAAAAATCATAATAATTTGAAAGCAAAAAAGCTAATAAAAGAGGCATTAAAAATATTAGAGAATTTGGAAACATCCCATTCAGAAGAGTTGGCTTATGCAAAATATTTGATGGGAGAAGTGCAGTTCGCATCCGGATCAGATCCAACTCAGAATTATTTTGAAGCTACAGAATTGGCGCGTAATAATAATTCCACCTCGATGACTTTTATTTTAGGAAAGTTAAAAGGAAGCCTAGCCAAATACCAAATAAGGGAAGGCGATTTTTTTGAAGCAGAAAAAAATATTGAAATCTCAAGAAGCATTTTTTCCGAAGGCATTAGAAAAACTCACCCCATAATGTTTGAGAATGGGTTTAATTTAGCCTCGGTCTATCTTGCAACTGATAGAATTTTAGCCGCAAAAAAACTTTTGGACGAGCTTCAGGTAAACATTATTCAATTATACAGAAACGATCAGGTTTCCAAAAACCAATCCAGCTCAGGGACTAAAGAGCACATATCTGCTGCCATTTCAAAATGGCATTTACTCGAAGATGACCAGAATGTTTTTAACAAAATTTTTCAATTACACCAAATTGCAACCAGTAACATTATGTCCAGAAGCGTTATATTAAACACCATCAAATCCTCAAGCAAAGATGCCAATCTTGAAGGCCTGATGCAGCAACAGAAAACACTGGAAAGGCAGCTTTTGATAATAAGCCAAAAGCTCATGAATACAATTATTGCAAATGTGGA
>CAZAIL010000246.1:0-2299 GCA_964485155.1 uncultured Flavobacterium sp. | reverse complement strand
CTTCAGCTTCAGTTTCTGGATCTTTCCAATTGAAAACTATTTCAGGTTGTTTATCTTCGTACTTCTTTAGTAAGTCCTTCATTAATAGTTGTTTAATTTTTAGTTGATTTGAAGTGATAACAACATCACCAAAATAAGAAAAAATAAATCGCTAATCAGTAATATTAAGCGTAAATATTTTACCAGATGAATGATTCTTTTGAGCTCCAGTAACACTAGATAAACAATTTACTTGTTCCTGTAGTTTCAGCAAACCTAACAAAGCAAAAATAAGTGCCTCTTTATAATTAATAATGTTATATGATGGTAAGTTGATATTCTTTTTTCCGATGTCTTCAATCCTTTTGATTAAAAAATCATTATAAACGCCTCCACCCGTAAATAAAATGGTGTCAAATGGTAGAATAGTTTTAGAAATTTGCTGGGCTACGTGTTCTAGAAGAGTTCTTAAAATATTGAGAGGTTCTAATTTGTATTTCTCTACTAGTGGAAATACATATTGTTGAACCCATTCTAAGCCTAGAGATTTTGGTGGTTTTTTTAAATAAAAGTCAAGGCTATTTAAATCTTTAAGTAGTACTTGATGTATCGTTCCTTTAGAGGCTAATATTCCTTTATCGTCATAATCTAATCCCATTTTCTTACTGTAATGATTCATCACAATATTTACAGGACAAATATCAAAAGCAATTCGAAGATCATTAGCTTCGTAAGATATATTTGCAAAACCTCCCAGGTTAATACATGCCTGATATCTTGAAAAAAGTAATCTATCTCCAATAGGAACTAATGGAGCTCCTTGGCCACCTAATTGAACATCCTGAGTTCTAAAATCAGCAACAACCATACAATTAGTAGTTTTCAAGATTCCTTCTCCATCTCCTACCTGTAGAGTAAATCCTTTGTCTGGTTGATGAAAAACAGTATGACCATGAGAAGCTATAAAATCTAACTTTTGGATGTTATTCTTAGAAATAAATTCTTTTGTTTTTATTCCTAGAAAAGCACCATACTCATTGTGAAGAAAAGAGATCTCTTTTTTATCTATATTGATTGCATTTTGAAGCTTTTCCTTCCATATATCAGAATAATTAATTGTCTCTGCTGATAAAATTTCAAAATTAGCATAATTGCTTTTTTGGAACTTTACATAGACCATATCTAAACCATCCAATGACGTACCAGACATTAATCCAATTGCATAGATAAAATCATCATTCATATCCGTAAAAATATGAAATGTTTACTAAAAATATGCCAATAAAAAAGTATATTTGAGGACTTTTTTTACGAATTCAATAACCTAAAATAAAATGAATTTTAACCTTACCGAAGAACATTTGATGATCAAAGACGCAGCTCGTAATTTTGCTGAAACAGAATTATTACCTGGCGTTATAGAAAGAGATAACAAACAAGAATTCCCTGACGAATTAGTAAAAAAAATGGGAGAATTAGGTTTTCTGGGGATTATGGTTGATCCAAAATACGGAGGGAGCGGAATGGATACATTTTCTTATGTATTAATTATGGAAGAACTTTCTAAAATAGATGCATCAGCTTCTGTAATTGTATCTGTTAACAATTCTTTGGTATGTTATGGTATAGAACAATATGGTTCTGAGAAGCAAAAACAAAAGTATTTATCAAAACTTGCTACAGGAGAATTTATTGGCGCATTTTGCTTGAGTGAACCTGAGGCTGGTAGTGATGCAACTTCCCAAAAAACTACCGCACTAGATATGGGAGATCATTACATTATAAATGGAACAAAAAACTGGATTACAAATGGTGGTCGTTCTGATGTCTATTTAGTTATTGCACAAACAGATCGGGACAAAGGGCATAAAGGAATCAATGCATTTATTATAGAAAAAGGAATGGAAGGTTTTGACATTGGCCCTAAAGAGGATAAGCTAGGGATTAGAGGTAGTGATACTCATACGCTACAGTTTAATGATGTAAAAGTGCCAAAAGAAAATAGAATTGGTGAGGACGGATTTGGATTTAAATTTGCCATGAAAACACTTTCTGGTGGACGGATAGGAATTGCTGCTCAGGCATTAGGTATTGCTGCTGGTGCATATGAACTAGCCTTAAAATATTCTAAAGAAAGAAAGGCTTTTGGAACAGAAATTTGCAATCATCAAGCTATTGCCTTTAAATTGGCAGATATGTATACAGACATTACAGCTGCTAGACATTTAGTCATGAAAGCTGCATGGGATAAAGATGAAGGGAACGATTATGATATTTCAAGTGCTATGGCAAAATTATATGCCTCAAAAGTAGCAATGGA
>CAZAIL010000245.1:0-2315 GCA_964485155.1 uncultured Flavobacterium sp. | reverse complement strand
TCCAAAAATGGCATCTGTTCGGGCGAATTGTTGTGCATGTGTGATTCCCTGCTTAGTTACAGATTTGGTCTTCTTGCGTGTGGAAACAAGGGGCAAGGCTGGGAAAACGTGTCAAACTCCTCAATCGATTATATCTCTGCAGTCAATTTACATCTTGGGTGGTAGGGGTATGAATATTCTTAAGGTTTTTATTCCAGGTATTTTTTGATGCAAACTACCTTAGAATTATTGGCTTAGGCTGTTCGACGTGGTTTTAAACCGACAAAAAATGAATGTTGACGGTAATGTTTGTTGGTTGTCGAAACCCCTTTCTACAAGTTTTATTTGTATATTATCTATACCTTGTAGAAAGTTTGTAGGGCTCTGTAGGTTGCTTGAGGGGTCAAACACAGCGCAAATTGCGCTTTTTAAGGCCGTTTGCACTGTGTTTGGCGCAAGCTCAACACCACTTATTGATCCCATAATTCTCGGCTGACGTAAGGGCAGCATTCCATATAACCTGTATCTGAGTGAGACGGTTATTTTTGACAGAAAGCAGACGTTCTCTGCGGGTGCACAATGGCTATAAATATTGGTAAGATGCAGATGCGTGATAATCAGCTGGAAGAGCTTAAGGCAGATCGAAACGAATGGTGGAAACAGGCTACTAATCTGCTAACCAACACTCAACCAGCAGGTAAAAAGTTTCTAGAGATATTTTAATGCTTTTATCAAGTTTTCCTTCACAGTTCCCAACTAACCCAATATTTTTCTGATCAGGATTTTTGATGCCACCAAAAGCGCGAATAAAGTTTCAAAAAGTTATGCTACCGGAGGTGGAAAACCTTGTGGAAAGTCACAGAATGCTTCGTGGGACATGCTTGGGTAAACGTAAATTAAGCCATATAACCCGTAGTGGTGTATTAATGCTATGCGCGTCATGGGAGCTATATGTGGAGGAACTGGCGATCGAGATGGCTGGTTATCTTTCTGAATGTGCCAAAAGCCCCGGCTGTTTACCTGAGCCTGTGCCAAGAACTATTGTGAACATTATTGTGAATGCAATTAAATCTCAAAAAAATCACGAATTGATGCCTCTTACGTTGGCAGGAGACGGTTGGAGGTAAATATACTTAGACAATTTGAATGAAAAAAACGTCAGATTTAATAGTCCAAAACCATCAAATATTAACGACCTTTACAAAAGCCATCTTGGGTAAATCCCTTCAGAAGTTTGGGACGTTGAATCTGATTATATAAATAAATTTGTGGAACTTCGTTGAGATATTACGCAAGGTGGATTTGGCAAGAAACTAGTGGTGTATGTCACAATCACTGCTTTAGAAAAAATACATTTCGGTAATTCTTAGGACGGTAAATGCGCAAGACAATACTACAAATAATCATATCGTCGAAAAGATAAAAGGTAACAGGCCATGGAAACCCATTACAGTGTAATGTTGCCCGCCAACAGTGTAGGTTTCTGGCAACAAAAACCTACACCCAAAGGTCTTCAGCGCTATCGTAGTCACGGTCTTCATCATTAAGTGCAAAGTTTCCGCTTAATCTAATCACGGAAACGGCCTCGCAGCCATTACATGTTGCGGACAGCGCCCCCCGCCGCACAAAAGGATCACCGTTATCGGTTTGTTTCTCAAAATCAACTTCACGCACAGTGAATGTCATTTTTGGACTATTACACGAGCCACAGTCCAAAGTCACAGTCGGCATAATAAAGCCATGCCTCGACATCGGTATTTACCCTTTTCAAATTACTTTATATTAATAAATAATATCAGCTATACACTCCGCCTTTCTTAGGCTGAAGTCACGTTACAAATTGGTAATGTTGACCGTGTTTGGGAATGAGTTCATTCGAAAAATCGATCAAACCTCGTAAACAACCCAGATGAAAGCCGGTCAATCAAAGCTGTTGCATTTTTTTGGAAGCGAACATGAAACCGATGTGAAGGTCCGCAATGGGCCGTTCGCTGCACCAGACACTTTGGGCCGAAAGAAAACTTGCACTACGGTGGCGGTGGTGGTTCAAGAAACCGAAGGCAAAGCTCATCTTCTAGGTCATCAAGAGAAAAATAAATATAGGGCCAGCCCAATAACAGCGCAAAGCTGGCAAGAAAAGGTATACCGATCAGGTGCTTGTAAAAGGTGAAACAGCCGTAAACCAACAAGTTGTAGTTGTTGGCTCAGGCATAATTGGTGCCAGTGTTGCTTTGGCTTGCCAAGACCTTGGGGCTGAAGTTACTGTTTTGGATAAAGGCCCTTTAGGAGGCATCGCCAGCGGTAATTCTTTTGGCTGGATTAATGCGAGCTTTGCT
>CAZAIL010000244.1:0-2318 GCA_964485155.1 uncultured Flavobacterium sp. | reverse complement strand
AATCAAAATGTCGTTCCAAACTTTTAATATCAAATTGATCTTCAAAAAAATAAAACCCCTGCAATACATCGGCTTGCTTTATATATGGAGAACGTAAAATTCGATCCCAAGACCAGTGCTGATTAATAGGACGTTCTTGTTTAGATATTTTTGTGGTGGGAAATAATTCTTTATCTAAAAATCCATCCTGTTGCAAAAAAAGATCTTCTGTAGGATGTTTTGGAAAATACATTGCCTCTGCAATAGCTTCCCATTGATTGACTTCATCTTCCTTCCAATTAATTTTACTTTTTACTTCCTCAAAACGTTTTGGATTTGTTACAGCAACTTGTAATACTTGCTCTTTAGCATAATTCAAACACCACTTTGCAAGATAATTTGTATACCAATTATTATTTACGTTATTCTCATATTCATTTGGGCCGGTAACGCCCAAGATCACATAAGCTTTTCTAAAATCAGAATAATGAACCCTTTGTGTCCAAAAACGTGCAATTGCAATAAGCACCTCAAGTCCCATCTCTGGAATATAAGTGGTATCACCTGTAAAACGCACATAATTAAAAATCGCAAAAGAAATAGCTCCATTTCTATGAATTTCTTCAAATGTAATTTCCCATTCATTATGACATTCTTCTCCGTTCATTGTTACCATTGGATATAAGGCAGCACCATTATAAAAGCCTAGTTTTTTAGCATTTTCAATGGCCTTATCTAAATGTTTATATCGGTATATTAATAAATTACGTGCTATATCTTGGTTTTTTGTAGCCATGTAAAAAGGTAAACAATAAGCCTCGGTATCCCAATAAGTGCTCCCACCATACTTTTCACCAGTAAATCCTTTTGGACCTATATTTAAACGTGCATCTTTTCCGTTGTAGGTTTGATTGAGTTGGAAAATATTAAACCGTATTGCTTGCTGAGCCTTATCATCTCCTTTTATCACAATATCGGATTGCTTCCAAATTTTTTCCCATGAAGCTTTTTGATCAGCAATTAGTTTGTCAAAACCTTTTTCTTTTGCGAGGTTAATTACTGCAAGTGCTTTGGTATTGAATTGAGAGGCGGAATGAGTCATTCCATTGATATGTCCACCAAATTTCAAAAGAGTGAATTTTTCTCCTTCAGCTAAAGAAATATTAGCACATTGACTTAATCGCCATGCTGTTTCTTTGGTTTTAAAGTTCGAAGAAATGAGATCATTTCTATTCAATAGATTAGTTTGGGCAAAAGTACAAACATCAAATTCGGTTTTTAATGTTTTTGAATATAAAGCAATAAACTCATTAGAAACTGTCTTTTGTTGATGTTCCCAAAAAGGATCGTCCCAGTTAGAATCTTGATTGGTAATATGTCCATCTATAAAAGAATCAATAGAAATTTCACAAGCTCCCTTAAGTACTTTTACTGAATAATGAATGACCCCAAGTGCACCTTCATCCATTGAAAGAAAACGCTTAGCCATTACTTCAATTCTACAGTCGTCCGTAACTTGAGCTTCAAAAAAACGAGTGTAAATTCCCGTTTTCATGTCTAGTTCTCTGAAAAATCCATCTACTTGTTTACACGTATATAAGTCTAAAGGAACCTTATTAATTTCTAGATGGATTCCTATCCAACTTGGTGCATTCAAAACTTTAGCAAAATAGTCTGGATATCCATTTTTCCACCAACCTACACGTGTTTTATCTGGATAATAAACACCTCCAATATAACTTCCCTGAAAACTATTCCCTGAGTAATATTCTTCAAAATTTGCTCGTTGTCCCATGGCTCCATTACCTAAACTAAAAATACTTTCAGAAGACTTTACTCTGTTGGGAGTAAATCCTTTTTCAATAATCTTCCATGGGTGAACATCTAAATATGGGTTTTTCACAAGACTTTATATTAATTAAGTAATGAAATTATTTTAGTTTAAAATTAAAAAAGATTTGAAAGTACTTTTACGTTTAATTGCGTAAAATCTGAATAACAAAAATCTGCGTTTGAAAAAAACTTTTTATCTCCTAATGCAATGGCAGTCATTCCCGCTTCCTTAGCGGCTATTATGCCTGCAAATGCATCTTCAAAAACAATACATCTATCCCTAGGAACATTTAATGCGTTACAACCTTTCAAAAAGACCTCTGGATCTGGCTTACCCTTTATAACTATATTTCCATCTATAATTATCTCAAAATAATTCATTAATTGTAATTTTTGAAGTATAATTTTTGCGTTTTTACTGGCTGAACCCAAACCAATTTTAATCCCACGATCTTTCAAAAAAGTTAATGCTTCAGATATTCCCGGAAGAATATCATTAGGAGATA
>CAZAIL010000243.1:0-2333 GCA_964485155.1 uncultured Flavobacterium sp. | reverse complement strand
GGGTCAGAACACACAATCTGCGGGTCAAAACTACATGGGCAACATGGGTGCTGCGGGGAATACCTACAACGCAGGGTTCCAAACACAGATGTCTGGGTTGGGAAGTATCCTAAACAGCCAGTCAGAAATGTACATAAACGCAGGAAAAGACAACGCCGCCACGATAGGTGCTCTAGCTGGCGCAGGAGCCAAAATGTATACGGCGTCTGATGAACGTGTCAAAGCAAACATCGTAGACGTAGGCGTCGACCAGCGTACAGGACTGACACTGTACGAGTTCAATTACAAAGAAGGGTTCGGTGATCCAAATATCCGCTACCGTGGGGTAATGGCCCAAGAAGTCGAGCTTAGTTACCCAGACGCCGTCGTCATCCGCACAGACGGAATGTTCAACGGTTATAAAACAGTCGACTACAATATGCTCGGCATTGAGATGAAAGAGGTCGCATAATGGTTAGCGCAGTTGCAAGTTTCCTTGAGGGGTTTAACGCGGGGTGGGACACGACGGGTAAAGTCGGTGCCGCTTATAAAATTGGTAAGCTCGACGAAGACGAAGACCGTCTAAAAGCGGGGCTAACGCCGAACGAAACCACTGGTAAGTACTCTGTATTTGGTATGGACTTCGACGAGAGCCCTGACACATATCAGGTTTCTGAAGCTCGTAATATGGCGCAAGCTAAAATATATGACCGGTGGGGCGACGCAGATATGGCTCGAGGGTTGCGTTCAGACGCACTTAACAGTCGGGCATCAGGCCAAACCTACAGAGCAGGCGAGCAGACGTACAACCAAGCTGAAAAGATGAACCCTTTAGCTGTTCAACAGGCCGGACTCCAAAACGCCAATCTGGCTAAAACTGGTCGGGGCTTAGACCAAACATACAACCAAAACGAATTGATGAACCCTATTGCTGTTGACCGAGCTGAAGTAGGGCTTGGAAATGCACGTCTTGACGGGCAGCGTACGCAACAAGATATCAACTACAACAGTAAGAGATATGCCATCGAGCTAGAAAACCTGCAACGCGAACTGGCCCTAAATAAGGAAATGGACCCGCGACGTGTTGCGGAAATTGAAGCTCGGATAGCCCAACTAAAGTCTACTACGATAGGGTCCGACCTTGGCAACGAGGCGGCTCAAGCGGCAATCGACCAAGCTACGGGTATGGACCCGCTGTATAAGCAACAGTTGGAACAGACTATAGCCAGAGCAGCAGCAATGGGTGACGCTACGCTCAAGCAAGTGAACCAGGCGATAGCCCAAGCCGACCTAACGAACCCAGAAGAGTTGGAGCTTCTCATAGCGAAGATAGAAGGTGTCGAAGCTAACACTGCTGGGCAAGTGGGGAAAAACAAACTTGCTGATGCCACATTTCAATCTTTAGTTGATAGGTCAGGCGCGGAGGCAACTTCGGCCGTAGTAGCTAGTCAGTTTGCGCAAAAGACTCTAACGCCAAGAATCGCAGCAGCATTTGCTAACGCCGACTCCGCAGAGATCACAGCCGCTTACCAAGCGGCATCGTTTGACGACCGCTTAAAACAGGTGAAAACAGATTTAGGTATGTCTGAACAGGCGTTAAAAGACATGATCGAGCAGTCTCCCGCTAAGCTACAAGGGTTGCTAGATACTAATATCCTTGCGGCTATGAAGATTGATGGGTCCAAGCTGGATTTAGAGCAGCAACAGTCTGTCTCCGATGTGAATGTAGCCTACAAAGATGCTTTGCTCAAAGGTGACTTCTCGGGGGTAGAGCAGGTTCTTATGCCGTTCGCTGCTGACGTGTATAACGGCAACAACGTAGAAGACGACGACAACAAAGCTGTGCGAAACGAGGACGGTTCCTACAGCATTGTCGGGCCAGACGGTCAGGTTCTCGGGTCGGCTTCTGAGATACTTCAGCAGCTCCCAATGGACCAAAAGCGAGATATTCTTAGACAAGCGCAAGCGTACTCGATCTCAGCGATTACAGGCGACGACAGCGGTGTCCAAGAACTGTTTAAAACCGAAGCGTGGCTGACGTATTACCAAGCCCAATCGGATGCTTTGAAAAAAGGTAAGTCGCTCACCAAAGCACAGTGGGCGGTCCAGCGTTTTACAGCTAATCCCCAAGACAAGCTAGCCATCGCTATTCTCGCTGGCGACAACTTTGATGCAGTAGTCGAGCAGACGGGGGACCCAGCCTACCAATTAGGTGTCGGAGGCAACAGACCCGGAGCTGGGAACGGCAACAGACCTGAGCCATTACAGGATGGTCCAAACAAACCCTTCACTGGCGTCGATCCCAAAGGCGGTAATAGTCCGGGGGCGGGGGGGCTCGCTCGCAATATCAAACC
>CAZAIL010000242.1:0-2348 GCA_964485155.1 uncultured Flavobacterium sp. | reverse complement strand
TGATGGGCGCTCAATCATAAGCTTGAAAAAACGATCTTGAAAAGCATCGTCCAGCCTGTGTAAATTATTCGTAGTGCAGATTAATGTACCAAGCTTTGTGCTGTCGATGAAGGCTCGTAAAAGATAGTGCTTTTCGTCGGCAAATAAATCCACCTCATCAATAACCGAATATCCACGTTCACTGCCTTGCATCATTTGATAATTCCAATCCATCATTAGCGGGTTGAAATCTCCAAACTTATAAAGCTTTGGATTTATTGGTTTGGCAAATGCGCCAGACGAAAGATCGTCGAGCCGTTCGCGTAAGATGATCTTTGCAGCCTCTGATTTGCCAGACCCAGCTGGGCCATACAGCAACAAGTGCTTTGTTCTTTTTCCGTCTGCATAGTCTTTGATGATTTGTGATTGATATGGGTCTTTAAACACCAGATCTGCAACACAGTTCGGTACATGCATTTCTATGAAAGCCATGTGACCTCCTATCTATTTGAAAGCTTCAAAACGATGGGGGCAGCCTAAGTCACCCCCATATTAAAATGGATTAAGCTGCCATGGCGCTTGAATCAGATGACCCAGAAATGCCTGCCATTTCATTGTTGAACTCACCCATATTCTCACCTCGCTGATTTGCGCTTTGTTGTGAAATCTGTTCCCTCACAATCTTAGTTGCATCATCTTTAAGCATCTTACCTGCCTGCTCTAGGACAGCTTTGATAATCACTGTGTTGTTAGTGCCGTGTACAATAGCGCCTGACCCATCAGCATTTTTGCGAATGAGGGCGATACTGAATTTAGACCCTGCTACTGGCTCAAGCTCTCTGGGCAGATTGAAGCTTGAATCAAGCAATATTTGCGTCGTTTCAATCAAAGCGCGCTGTGCATATTCAAAATTTGCTTTGGCGCGATCTGAAGGCGTTTCACCATCACTATTTTTACGACGAAGCTCATCAATGCCATGATGTTCAGTGATGAAATCTGGCAATTGTTCTCCTGTGATGCCCGCATCGCCAGCAATTTTAAGAACCCGTGCATAAGAGAATAGGCGCTTTGCAATTTTATCCTCTAGTCCACCTGCGGCAAAGATTGCCCGAATGACTTTGAGACTGAGACTAGTGCCGGTATTATAACTGATACTTTGGCTATCGAGGAAGTAGTTAAGAGCGCTGGGAAGATAGTTGCTTTTACTTATAAGTGCGTAGAAATTCAGGCACTGCCCTAAAAGAGTATAAAGCTCTGCATTGCTGGCCGCATAGCTGCCGTCCTGCCATTTGATGCGCTGTGCAATCATTTGTTTCAGGGCGTTGTTAATATCTGTTCTTGTTGATGCGTTTGATACAGCGATAGTGGCTTCAGCAGTGTTTTGTGTTGATACTGTAGTTGTCATTTTTTTACCTCATTAAGATTGACCAGCGGCGGTATTGCCGTGTCGATGAGATGGTTTTAACTTAAAAATTGATGCCGAATGTTTATACATTAATTGACAAATAATATGGCATCAGTATTTGTTATTGTATGTTACAGCAACCCAACAGAATGCTACATTTTGCCTATGCTTGGCCTGTGAAAAGCTTTGCACGTAGCAAACGCAAGCCTGTTCTCCCTCCCTTTCCAGATGCAGAGCCTTGGCAATGCAATGTCTATTATTATTGGTGGGAGTATCTGCGTAGGCATATTGGTTATCAAAAGTGTTGTGAGCGTGGTGGGACGGGGCAGTATTCGAAGCTGTATGCGGATTTAGGTAATGTGCATGACACAGATTTTTGGAGTTGGTGGCGTAATAACAATTATCACTTTGCAGAACCTGCTATTCGCCAAGTTGGCATAGCTGATAATACTCAAACAGCTGATCTACAAACACTGCTGATCCAAGTGCCGCTAGAGAACGCGCTTTCCATCTCATCCAAGCAATTCAAACGCTTGATCGCAAAACATCTGACTAAATCGCCGCGTGGCAAGGAAAAGAGCCGGGCAAAATACTCAGTCGCAACAAAGCCTGTCCTTCCTGCTCTACACGAGCATTTACTTGTATGGGATGCAAAAAAGGACAATCCAAACATTCTGGATGCTGAGATTGCGGATCTTGTTGGTTTGCGTATCAACCAGATAGTTGATGGCGAAACACTAGCATCACGCAAATCTATGTCGCTGACTACAACACGTATTGATCGGGTCTTACACCGGCGCAAGCAGTTGGCGGTTCAGCGGCATTACCGCATTGCCACGCAGTATATCGACAACGTGGTCAAGGGCACGTTCCCCCTTCGGTACAAACGGTAGAAACACAGTGTTTCAAAGACTGTGGTCAAAGTGTGTGTTGCAACATTGTGTTGGCCCAGAGTCTTTTCCCC
>CAZAIL010000241.1:0-2361 GCA_964485155.1 uncultured Flavobacterium sp. | reverse complement strand
GTAATTGTTTTGAGCACCATAAAGTTGAAGCTGAGCTTGGCGTAATTCAAAAGAACCAACCATGCCTTCAAAATATTTGATTTGGTTTTTATCTTTAATTCGATTGGCTAACGCTAAATTTTCTTTAGCGTTAAAATAATTTTCTACTGCTAATTTATATTTGTTCGAAGCAGCTTGAGTTTCAATAAAAATTCGCTCCTTAGTTTCTTTTAACACAAACCTTGCTTGAGAGACCGAAATTTTTGCCTTTTGAGAACTAGCGCGTCGCTTTAATGAACTAAAAATGGGGACTTTTAATTGAACTCCAAATAGAGAGGCTCCAAACCATTTTTGATCAACATTTGTAAAAGTGAACGATTCACTGTTTCCAGTATAATTTCCATTAATAAAAGCTGATATCCTAGGAAGGCTTTTTGAACGTTCATACCTGTATAATAAGTCTTCTGAAAGCAAATTATTTTCAGCTATTTTAATATCAATATTATTTTCTGTTTTAAATTCCTCAGCTGTTATTTGAAATAAGTCTGGCGTTGATAGGACCTCAAGACTGTCAGATAAAAATAAAGGTGATGCAGTGGGAAAACCTAAAAGAAGTTTCAACATGTTAAGTGTAGTTCGCTCCATATCCTGAGCATAACGTAATTGATTTTCAACACTAGAGAGTGTAAGACGAAGTTGTTCAACACTTTGTTCTTCGTCAAAACCATTTTTAAAAAGTTGAATCAATTCGGTTAGATTACTGTTTAAATTGTCTCTATTTTTTTTTAAAAAGCCAATATTTGCTCTTACCAATAAAACAGAAAAATAACTATTGACTATGTTTTTCCGAATTTCAAGGACTGTTTTCTCTAAAATATTTTTTGAAGCATCAAGATAAACTTTAGTTGCTTCTATTCCCACGACATAGGACCCATCAAAAATCAATTGATTTAATGTTATCCCAGCTGACATAGTTTGAGGAGTACCAAATTGAACTTCTGCAAATTCCCCATCATTACCACCAAAAAATTGAGCTGGTATAAGAGAAGTAGGTAATTCAATAAAGTTTTGGTAATCAGCTCTAGCACTTAATTGAGGTAATCCTATCGCTATGGTTTTCCATTTTTCTTTGTATGCCTTTTGAATCTCTAAGTTTGCATTAATTATGTTTCGGTTGTTTTCCAGCCCAAATTCAATGGCTTCCTCTAAGGTAACTGCCTCAGGAAAAACTTGAGCCTGAAGGACACTTAGGCCAAAAAAAAGGAGTTGGAGGATGTTTATTTTTTTGATCATAAATTCATTTCTTTTTTATAAATCTCTAATTTTATAATTCCCTCACGCGTACACAAGGCACGAAGATGATATTCTGAAAAATTTAGAAGTAAATTTTCAATTTTATAGGTTTCAATTGGGAATAACTGGATGTCTGTAATGCCTCGTATTCCATTAAAAAAGATCCTAACTACAAAATCTATATCAATATCCTTTCTAAATATTCCAGTTTGAATCCCTTCATAAATACTATTTGAAAACAGTCCACTTAATGCACTAAATTCTTTTTCTTTTAATCTGGAGTAAAGTGAAGGGTAGTATTTCTGTAGTTGGTATTGAGGAGAATTTTTTTCACTTGACAAATGATTTAATGCTTCTTTTTTTATTTGATAAAGCTCTATGATAGGGTCTTTAGATTGTTTTGATATAACATTTATTCTATTTATTATTCCATCCAAATGATTTACAGCGCTTTGCTCAACCAATTGATCTTTTGTGGGAAAGTGAACATAAATTGTTTTTTTTGAGACCCCCATGTGTTTGGCAATGTCATCCATAGTAACACTTTTATATCCGTATTTTAAAAAAAGCTGGATCGATTGATCCACAATCTTTTTTTTCATTGCCTAATTTTTGGCAAATATACAAAAGGAAACTTTAGAAACAAATAAAGTTTCTTTCGTTTTTATAGCTTTACTATTCCGTTAATATCATATTTTTAAAAAAAAATAATGGAATCACTTTCCAGATATCAAATATTGTTTGACAATTATCTCGAAAATAATAAACAAAAGTCCAAACCTCTTGGACTTTATGCCCCCATACAATATATATTGAGCTTGGGAGGAAAGCGGTTACGACCTTTGTTAGCTCTTATGGCTACTGAAGCTTTCGGAAATAAGCCAGAAGATGCATTACCCGCAGCTCTTTCTGTAGAAGTCTTTCACAATTTTACGTTAATACATGATGATATTATGGATCAAGCTCCCCTTAGAAGAGGCGCCCCTACCGTACATAATAAATGGGATGAAAATACAGGAATACTTTCAGGAGATGCAATGTTAATTCAAGCCTATCAATGCTTAGAACCTTATCCGAATAAACTTTTCG
>CAZAIL010000240.1:0-2362 GCA_964485155.1 uncultured Flavobacterium sp. | reverse complement strand
TCATTGCGGGCAATTTCGTACCCTTCCAAATCCTGATGGTGCCGGTTCGTGACCTGACACTGGACATGGGGCTTTATAACACTAAAACTGGCTTGGTGCTGTTTCACATCGCATTTCAAACTGGATTTTGCACCCTATTTATGCGCAATTTCATCAAGGCGCTGCCCTATGAGCTGATCGAAGCTGCCCGGGTTGAGGGCATCGCTGAATGGCGGATATTTTGGTATGTGGTGTTACCCCTGATGAAGCCCGCAATTGCAGCGCTTTCAGTCCTGATTTTCACCTTCATCTGGAATGATTACTTCTGGGCTATTGTGCTCACCCAAGGCGAGAATGCACAACCAGTTACCGCCGGGATCACCAGCTTTAACGCACAGTTCCGTGCGATGTATCATTTGATGAGCGCCGGCTCGATCATTGCGGCTTTGCCACCTGTTTTGATGTTTTTCTTAATGCAGAAACATTTCATTGCAGGTCTCACGCTTGGCGCGGTAAAATAGCCAGAAAGCTAGGGAGCTTATCCATGTCAAACTCTTGGCGCTTAGATGACGGTCACCAAACGCTGGTCTTGGCCGCGAAAGTAGATCTATTGCCTCAAATTATTTATTGGGGGGAAGCTTTGCCGGCTTCAGAGGATTGCGCCCACTTGGCCACGGCTCATCAACAGGATTTCACAGGTGGGATGCTGGACGACAACCCTGATCTGTCACTCTGCCCCGAGGCCAGTCAATCTTTCCCTGGCCAGCCGGGCCTACGGTGCCGTGATGCACAAGGCGCCGTGTTGCATCCAAGCTTTCGATTTGTTTTGGCAGAAGAGGGGACGCAGACTTTGGCGCTGACTTACAGCGATCCAAAGCTTGGCTTAACCTATCAGGCGCATTTTGCCCTAACGCCAGACACAGGTTTGATCAGCACTTGGGCCACAGTAACCGCCACTGATCCTATTCATCTCCAGTGGTTGGCCGCCCCAGTTTTTCCAGCGCCACACCATTGCGCTGAAATGTTGAGCTTGTCTGGTAGTTGGATCGGTGAATTTCAGGTTAACTCCGTACCATGGACTGCTGGCATGCACCTCCGAGAAAGTCGAACAGGCCGCAGCGGTCATGAGCATTTCCCCGGCTTGATCATCCCCGAATTCGGTACAAGCAACACCGCTGGCAAAGCTTATGGGTTCCACTACGGCTGGTCTGGCGGCCATAGAATGATTGCGGAAGAACTGCCCGATGGCCGCAGGCAGGTACAATTTGGCAATGCCACTGATTCCGAACTCACAGCCGGTTTACACTTTGAAACCGCCAAGCTCTATGCGGTGTTTTCTAATCACGGACTAAACGGTTGCGCCATCGCCTTCCAGCGCCACTTGCGCGATCACATCGTGACATTTCCCCAAGCAGCACAGCCACGCCCTGTGCATTACAATTGCTGGGAAGCGATTTATTTTGACCATGACATCTCTATTTTGCAAGATATCGCCAGCCGAGCCAAAGCCCTAGGCGCTGAGCGCTTTGTGCTGGACGACGGCTGGTTTGGCCAACGCGATGATGACACCAGCTCCTTGGGCGATTGGCAAATTGATTCCCGTAAGTATCCAGATGGTTTGGGGCCGATTGTGGATCATGTCATCGCTTTGGGCATGCAGTTTGGCTTATGGTTTGAGCCAGAAATGGTCAACCCTGACAGCACTTTATATCGCGCCCACCCCGACTGGGCCTTAGGTCCGGCGGATCAGCTTTTGGGCCGCCAGCAGATGGTGCTCAACATGGCACTGCCTCAGGTCAGAGACTATTTGTTCGACAGCATAGGGGCACTGCTGCGCGACTACGATATCAGCTATATAAAATGGGATCACAACCGAGCCTTACCGATCTCCGATGCTGCCCAAACTCGCGGCAGCTATGCTTTGCTGTCACGATTGCAAGCCACCTTTCCACATGTGGAAATCGAGACCTGTGCATCCGGTGGTGGACGAATTGATTTTGGGATCTTTCAACACACGCAGAGGGTTTGGCTGTCTGACAGCAATGACGCCTTAGAGCGCAGCCGCATTCAGCACGGTGCCGCATTGTTTTTGCCCTCCGCTGTGACCGGCAGCCATGTTGGCCCAAGACTGTGCCATACCTCCGGGCGCATGTTCGATATGGAATACCGCGCTTGGGTGGCCGCCCAACGCCATATGGGTTTTGAGATGGATCCACGCGAGTTGACCGAGACCGAAGCGCTGGCCCTAAAAGACATCACCCAATGGTACAAAGATAACAGAGTATGGATGGCCACAGGGGATATTTTACGCCTCGATAGCGCTGATCTATCGGTTGTGGCGGAAATGCAATTGGCCCGAGACGGCTCACGGTTTGTAGTCTTT
>CAZAIL010000239.1:0-2381 GCA_964485155.1 uncultured Flavobacterium sp. | reverse complement strand
TATACTACTTGTCGATAGAAATGGAATCACTAGAGAAAGAAAAGGAAACTTCTCGCTGTTGAGAAGGTAATAATAGCAATAAAATAAATAATTTGTATAACTATACATTGCTATTTTTTAACTTGTTAAAAAATGTATTTTTTAACACTTTTCTTCTATATTTGAGTTCCTTAAAAACAATCCTTAGATGAAGAATTTTTTATTAATAGTTTCCTTCTTTATTTTCTTAAACTGCTACGCACAAAAACAAGCTAATATTTGGTATTTTGGTGAAAATGCAGGTATAGATTTTAATTTTTCACCACCACAAGCTTTAACGGATGGTGAATTAAACACCTTAGAAGGATGTTCTTCTTTTGCCGATGCTAATGGTGATTTATTGTTTTACTCAGATGGTATTACAGTTTATGATAAAAACCATGATATTATGAATTATACTGATGGTAGTCCTGGAAGTAATTTGTTAGGAAATCCATCAGCAACACAATCAGGAATGATTATTCCAAAACCTTCATCTGACTCAATTTACTATCTTTTTACAGTTACAGATAATAATACCTCAAACGGATTTAATTTATATACCGTTGACATGTCTTTAAATGGTGGAAATGGACAACTCATAGATGAGGATGGAGATGGTGTATTTTTCTCCCAATTACAAGGTGGAGATTGGACCGAGAAAGTAGCAGCTGTTAAAGGTGAAAATTGCAATACCTTTTGGGTAGTAACAGTTTTTAGAAATGATTTTTATTCTTATCTAGTAGATTCAAATGGTGTACTAGCAACACCTGTTATTTCACCAGTTTCATCATTCATAGAGGAAAGAGGTTATTTAAAATTATCTCCAGACGGTACTAAATTAGCTGTGGCAGATCAATCTGCAGGAGAAGCTATATTATATGATTTTGATAGTGAAACCGGTAAAGTTGATAATAATGAAACTTTTATTATTGGAGGAATAGGGAATGATGGAGAGCCTTATGGTGTTGAATTCTCTGTAGACTCTAAAAAATTATATATATCTACTGTATCTGATTTTAGATTTACTTTATTTGACAATCCTGTAGATTACAAACTCTTTCAATTTGATTTAACAGCCACAAACATTCCAGGATCAAAGGCATTAATTCATCAACAAATTGGGAATAGTGCTGAATACCCTGAAGGAGGTTTTAGAGGTGCTTTACAATTGGGTCCTGATAGTAAAATTTATGCTACAATTCCATTAGCTTACGATGATCCAGATAGTTTTGCTCCTTTTTTAGATGTAATAGAAAATCCGACAGCGAATGCAGCTGATGTAATTTTTACGAAGGAGGCTATTGATTTAGATGGTAGGTTTGCTACTCAAGGACTACCTCCGTTCATTGCCTCTTTACTTTTACCTATAGATATTTCAGATGATTCTGGTATGACTATTAATAATCAAAATTTAAAATATTGTATTGGAGATGATGCTACATTTGTAATCACAGATCCTGCTGTAATTTCTGGTGGTTCTACTCCTGCTTTTGAGTGGAGCTTTAATGACGGAACCAGTACCACTATTATTTCAACTACTGATAGTTTAGAATTACTAGACTTAACGATGGCTAATAATGGTATTTATACTCTAAAAATAGAATTAACAAATGCATGTGGAGATACTACAGAATTCAACGCTATTTTTAATTTAGAAGTTTTTGAATCTGCTATAGCTATTCAACCCGATGATATTAATCGTTGTGATCTTGACAGAGATGGTTTTATAGAGTTTGATTTAGCTGCTGAACAAAATTCACAAATCCTTTCTGGTTTTGATCCAACAATAGATGTAACTATTTTTGAAGTATTATATTTTAATGATCAAACTGATGCAAATGAGAACAACCCTGGAACAGAATTATCTAATCCGTATACAAATGGAAGTTCTTTTGTAGAAGAAACTATCTATGCTCGTGTACAGAATATAAACGCACCTAATACTTGTTTTGCCATTACTAATTTCCTTTTAAAGGTAACTGATATTCCTGTCCCTATTCAACCTACCGAATACAGAATATGTGATGACACAGCATCTGGTTCTAATACTGATGGTATTTCTAATTTTCTTTTAAGCACTAGAGATTCTGAAATTTTAGGAACCTTACCACCTACTCAATTTAATGTTTCTTATCACACTCTTTTAACTGATGCACAAACGAGTAGCTCATCAAATCCTATTGATAAAATAACTGATTACCCTGTAACCAACTTGCAAAGAGTTTATGTGAGAGTAGAAAATATTGACAACCCTGAATGTAATGCCATTTCCAATGACGCCGCTGGTAGTCCATTTATGTCTTTTGAACTTATTGTTGATCCTGCTCCTGTTATTATAACTCTACCATCTGATATTAATC
>CAZAIL010000238.1:0-2393 GCA_964485155.1 uncultured Flavobacterium sp. | reverse complement strand
GTAACGTTAAATCCGCTGGCCAATGACACTATAGTCACGGGCGGTTATACGGTTTCTGTTACCGCCGGAGCAGCTGGTAATGGAGCAGTAGTGGTTAATAGTGGAAATACTCTTACCTATACGCCATCACTAAACTTCTTTGGAACCGATACGTTTAATTACACTGCGACTGTCAACTCGATATCTGGAACAGCCACTGTGACCGTCACAGTAAATAGTGTGAATGATTTACCGATTATTAGTGGGCTAAGTTCTACATTGACTCCTAATGAGAATCAGACAAGTGTTGTTACGGTTAATGCATCCGATATTGAGACGTCGTCGCTAACTTATTCTATTTCAGGGACAGATAGTTCTCTGTTAAGTATTTCTAGCTCAGGTGTCCTCTCATTCAAATCTGCACCGGACTATGAAGCGCCGGGGGATGCTAATGCAGATAATAGCTATTCCCTAACAGTATCAGTCGGAGATGGCACAGCGACGACATCGCAGTCCATAACGGTTGAGGTGCAAAACGTAGCAGACCAAGTATCGGGTGTTGCTGTTGATGGATATGTTGCTGGTGCGACAGTGTTCCAGGATCTTGATAACGACGGAGTGCTTGATTCAGGAGAGCCCAATACATCGACGAATGCCCTAGGCTCCTTTACGTTAACTCTTTCTAGCGTCAACAAATCGGCGCCAGTAAGAATTATTAATGGCTATGATCTTGCCACTAATGAGATTCATCCTAGTGTCATGGATATCAGCGTGACCGAAACGGGAAGTTATATTATTACGCCCATTTCTACGCTAGTGGGGCGCTTAAAGATCGAAGATACAACCCTTAGCGGAACTGTCCCCCAATCCATGATTGCTGCAGCAATGGGTATCAGTTTGGCTGATTCCCCTAATGACTCTATTCTTGGCTTTGATCCGATTGCATACTTCAATGGCTCTGACACGACATTGGCAACAGAGGCAAGGCCTGTGTTTGCTGCTAGCCAGCTACTTATGGCTCAGGGTGGCGGCAATTATGGTGTTAATAAGTATGTTACCGACCAGGTGCTATCCGCTCTCTCAAGTACATTGACCATCAAGAGTGGGTCAAGTATTAGCATGAGCTCATCAGCAGACATAACAGCTATTAAACAAGATGCTTATGATGCGATCTTCAATGGCATCGTTGATACCACCTTGGCTGATAATCCGCCGATCAATAATGTGCAGTTCAAGAATAATAAAGCAGTGATGACGGACTACTTAAATGGCTCCTCATCAAGCCAAGTGCAGCACTCTCTTTATGGCGCCCATGATGGGACCACCACGCTGGTGGCTGATCTAGTTGGCGCTAAATTAGATTATGAGAACCTAAAGCAGATTATTGATAATGATGGCACCGGCACACCTATGGATCTTAGTTTTGAGCTATCCAGCCTGCCCGTTGGTAGCGGTAGCACATCGGTTAACCTGCGCTTGTTCTATGGTTCAGACGCCGTACAAGGAAGTGATGAGGACTACTTGCAAGTCGCTTTTTCCGTAAATTGGGAATCAGATGGAAATGATCTGAATATTAGCCTGCCAGCTAATAATAATGTTGTAAATACGTTCTTTGATAGAAGTGGAACAACGATTAGTCGGACTACGGCTAATAGCAGGAAAGATTTAATAACTACATCAAAAACTGGCCCAAATACGCCATCGTCCTTTACTGTCAAGCTGGCAAGCCTATTCAATGCCTTCCCAACAGAGGTTTCAGGATTGTCTTCATTCCTTGATGGGGCTGCGATCTTTACCTATCAGGTAGAATTTGGCAGTTTCACTCTTTATGACCATCTAGAGAATCCATTTACGAAGATACAGGGTACTTTTGGTGTTAACTCCACGCCGGATATTGCTATTTTTGCTGATGACATCTATGTTCATGAAAATGCGACGACAAAAGACATTACGTTCAGGCTATCGCAGGCTTCTAGCTCTAATGTAACGGTTGATTACGCCATATCAGGCTCAAGCACTGCATCTTCATCTGATTACACGTTGAGTGCGGGAACGGCAACTATTCCAGCAGGGTCAACCTCCACAACTCTGGCAATCGCTGTCACGAATGACACCGCTGTTGAGTCACAGGAAGAGCTTCGGTTAAGTTTGTCGAATCCACAAAATGCTGTTCTTGGTCGAACAACGGTGAGTGCCTATATTACTGATGGCGAGAAGATATTAGATAACAGCGCTCAAAAAGCGATCTTGGTTAACAACATCTTTAAAGACTCAAAGATGTCGATCACCGAATATGTCAAAAATAAGCTAGACAATACCAGTGTTACTATTTCTGGTACCAGCTACACCTATAGCCAAGTACTTGTTAATGAGAGTGTGACGAGCGATGTCTATGCTTATGTTGACGGTATTGT
>CAZAIL010000237.1:0-2407 GCA_964485155.1 uncultured Flavobacterium sp. | reverse complement strand
CCAGGGTTCGAATCCCTGTCTGTCCGCCATATCCCAATTACTGTCGATCACATTCAAACACTCAGAGAGCTATTGAGCCATAAAAACATAATGTTTTTTATGTTTACGTTTCTACTGGATTTACTTCAATCCCTTCTGTACTCTTTCATTGAGTGGTATGAAATGTGGTATTTTGTAAAATGGCTATTTCTGGTAAACTAACAAAGAGGCTGGTTGAGAACCTTGGCGCCGGGCGTCACGGGGATGGAAACGGTCTTTATTTGGTTGTTGACCCATCTGGTGCACGGCGTTGGATTGTCAGGGTCGTTGTAAAAGGCCAAACTAATAAAAAGGGCGCACCGCTTCGAACTGACTTCGGATTAGGGGGTACTGATATTGTCCCACTAAACCAAGCTCGCGAACGCGCCTTAGAATATCGGCGGATGGCGAAGCAGGGCTTAAACCCTCGCTTTAATGCTAAGCAAAAAATACCAACATTTGAGGAAGTCGCGCAACAGGTTTACATTGAACGATTGCCAACTTGGAAAAACCCCAAACATGGGCAGCAGTGGATTAATACGCTGCGACATTACGCATTCCCAAAGATAGGTCGAATGCCAGTGGACAGTATAGGCCAGCCAGAAGTGTTGATGTGTGTATCGCCAATCTGGACAGAGAAGCACGAAACAGCGCGGAGGCTGGCCCAACGTATTAAATCGGTTCTTGATGTGGCAAAATCAAAAGGCTTTCGTGACGGTGAAAATCCTGTGTCTGCCATTAAAGATGCCCGGGTGCTTCCTAAAGTGACTGCTAAGCCAAAACATCATGCCGCAATGAAGTGGCAAGAAGTCCCCTCCTTTTATGCTGATTTGAAAACGCGCAACGCAATGGCGGCCAAGGCATTAATGTTTACTTGTCTGACTGGGTCGCGGACATCCGAAGTGCTGGGTATGCGATGGGACGAGCTAGATTTGGAGGCTCGCCTTTGGGTCTGTCCTGAAAGCCGGATGAAAGGAAATGTTGAGCATAGGGTGCCGTTAACTGATGAAATGTTGGAGATTGTAGAGCCACTAAAGGCAATGGCTTCTGAATACGTCTTTGAGGGGCAGAAACGCCACAAGCCGCTCTCTAATATGGCGATGTTGATGCTACTGCGGCGCATGAAAGTCGAAGGTGCTACAGTTCATGGTTTCAGGTCAACTTTTCGAGTTTGGACAGCTGAAGTCACTAATACACGGCGTGAAGTAGCCGAAATGAGTTTATCACATAAAGTGGGTTCGGATGTAGAACGGGCGTATGCGCGATCAGATCTTCTAGATCGTCGACGGTTACTGATGGAACGCTGGTCGGGGTTTGTAACGGGGCAGGGTGGTCAAGTCATCTCAATTGAAAGGCAGTCGAATGAAAAAGAGTGATGACATTGATAGCGCAGGAAACCCGATATGTGTTGTAACTTATAGTTCTGGATTGACAGAAAACAGCATCGCATTTGATGGGCGATGCGCAGACTACAGTGATGATGAAATTCAGGCTGTTTTGGATGGCCAAGAATATCGACCGTTGCCCATGCCTAGCTCAGACCTTTTAGATTATTACTTCCAAGATTTGGCGAAAGCCGATACCCCAGATTTTTGTAAGAAAGTCCTTGTAAAGGCAGAGGTTCTTGAAGGCTCTGGTTCACTTACAGGGGTGGTTGAGTCTACTTTTGATAAAGTGCATCTGGACAAGTTTAAAACGGAAGCTGGGAACAACTGGATCATCGCAGCTGTTGCCTTTTATGTTTTTAGAAACTTCCAAACTTATTCTTTACAATTTTATGCTGCGTCCGTCCTTTATGAGACTTACGTCTTAAAAAGACCTTTTCGGGCAGGATATATTACCGCAGAAATGATCTGGAGGTTCGAACATGAAACTAGTGCATTACTTGGACAAAAAAACAAGAAGGCATTGCAAGCTGCGGAAGATGCAAAGCCTATAAGGGCTAAATTAAGAAGAGAGCAAAAGTTGGACCGCGTTGCTAAAATTTGGCATGAACAAGCGGTGGAATTGGGAAACAATGCTATGCGAAAAGATTCTAATGCCGCACATGCCATATATGTAAAAGCATTAAAAGGTCGTTATCCTGAACTATTAGTAAAAAAATCAAGCAAAGTTATAGGACCCGATTCAATTAAACGCCTCCTTCCAGAATTAAGAGAACGAGATAAAATTGGATAAAACGGCGTAATTGCAAAGTTTGGGCAATAACGGCGTAATCGTCTTTTAATCTGAATGTATGAAAAACCAACAGCAAGTATCCTCAGGGAGTAATTAACACCGAGGAACCTGTAAAATGACACAAGTGTTTAAAGATGATCGCACCTACATTTTGGGTGATACTGAACTAGAATTCATTGGCTCCAAACAAAAACTGGCCCAGTGGAGATAT
>CAZAIL010000236.1:0-2427 GCA_964485155.1 uncultured Flavobacterium sp. | reverse complement strand
GTGAGGACAGGAGTGATATGAAGAGGATGGTGAGGAGTGTGGTGAGGTGTTTCATTACGATACAGTAAAAGAAGACAAGAAATTATCAAGGTTGAGGTTAAATTGTTACTTTGAACTTTTACTATTGAGAAAAGGTTTCAACCCAAAATACCCATTGATGATTTCTGTTTCGATTTTTCTAACAATTTTATTACTGTCTTCAGTCTGAAAACAACAAAACCTATAACTTAAATTTTCATGGATGTATTGTTTTGTTAGTCTATCCAGAAGTCCATGAGATGGTTCAAATATACCTTTTTTAATTAGTTCTGGAATTACAAAAAAATCATGGACGTAAATACAAAACTGGTCACCACTTCTTCTTCCAGAACGATGAGAAATCATTCTGGAAACAGGGTTTCTTTTTTCTAGTGGTGTATTGGAACTTTGACCAACTCCACTAATTCCAACATAGATAAATTTGTCATCATTATCCCAAACGGTATAAACCATAGAACCAACGTCAGGGATGTGGTTTTTAGGATTTTCAGAAAATCTTATGGTTGGATACTTTTCATCAAAAAGTCTGGATATGTCGTGACCATCAATTATGTAATTTGTCATGGGAACTTTCCCTGACAAACATTATCCATAATCATTTTAGATTTCTTTCGATAAACACTCATTCGTTTCTGCAACCAAATTGTAGGGTCTTCATGTACAGGAACAAAGAAACTTTCTATTGGATATCTCTTCTTAGATTCATCTTGATCAAGTTTTACACCTAATTCAAAAAGAGATAGTTCTGGAAATTTCAAACCGTATTCGTGAACTAATAAGTAACATCTAAGACTGTCAAAATGTGAAATTCTTCCAGTAGAGAACTTGGGAGTATCAGTTCTATTTTTGATACCAAAACATTCTAACCAGTGTTCTTTCCACCAATCATCGAATTTAGAACTAAGTACTTTGTTACTACCCCCCCACCCTTCATACTTAGACCAATCCACAGTTCTGGATTCATCTCGTTCACAGTGTTGAAGGAATTTGAACCAGAGAAGGTAAGTCCGTTTTCTTTGAGAAATCCAAATCTTATTGGTTTTGTCATACATTACATATCTGGAAGTAGGTTGGAAAAGTTTACTACCTTCCGAACTCACATTCTGTGGGTCACCTTTTTTTCTAGTGAAATGTTGTTCCAAAACTACCCTCAGATGAGAAATCAATTAATCCATCATTCGAGTATAATCATATTGTAAGTACTCAGAAATATCTAATTAAAAGGAAAACCAGAGATTAATGAATACAACTCCGAAGGTTGTTCATTAATGACTGTTCAAGTGTAAACAACTGAACACCTAAAAATTCGATAAAATGAGGGTAAGTAAATAAGGGGTTTTAGACCCCTTTTTTTGTGGACACTTGAACAGTGACATTCCTGGCAAAACTACCCTCAGATGAGAAATCAATTACCCCCCAAATATCGTAAAATATATAAGTAAGTCGGGGATAAATCCTGACTAAAAATTAAGGAAATAATATGGCAAAACTATCGCAGAAGAAACAGTTACATGAGGATGCAGTCCTTGAGAGTGGAACAATCACTAACTTCATTATGAATAACATGGTGGAGGCAATGGTTCGTGCAAATGTTCCAGACAAGAAAATCCTTGATGCAATCGCAGTTACTAAAAAACGAGTTCAACTTTTAGAACGCATGGCACCTAACAATCTTGCAAAGGACATGGCAACCGAGAGTACAGAATGGTTCGGTTACTACGGACAAACTTGGTTAGATGAATGTCGTTTAGAAGAGGAGGTTGCGTGATGCGTAGGACATATTATTCTGGACTGAAGATAGGAAATATTGGGTTGGAAGGAGAACTTGAATATAAACTCTATCTCAAATCTTCAAATGAAGATGAATATAATGAGTTAGTGGAATTTATTTGGGATAGGGAGCGATACCTACCAGCATTTGACCAAAGAGATAGTGTCAGAGTTGACCAAAAACTTATAGATGTTATCTGGATTACTCTGAGAGAAAATACTAAAAAACTTATCTTTGATTATCTAGAAAACCTTACTTGGTATAAAGGTATGTCAAAATTTAATCCAAGTGAGGTAAAACAAAAAGTAATTCCACTGACACCGATGGTTTTAGAAAAAGTGAAGCGGTCGTTAAAAAAATCAATTATCTCAAATCTTGATAGTTATTATGAATGGAATTTACCAACTTTCTTAGACGTTGAAAAATTAGGTATTCCTAAAATGGGAGAACAAATTCTTTCAAATTTTGATTTTCCTGTAAGAGATGGTGATTTACCTTCTGTTAAAGAAGAGAAGAATGTCTCATAAGGGTAAACTCTGATGATGCAATACGATGAGACAATAATAGTGTCTCAATAGGGTTTATTATTGACTTTTGAGGCAAGAATCAGTAAGGTC
>CAZAIL010000235.1:0-2429 GCA_964485155.1 uncultured Flavobacterium sp. | reverse complement strand
AGTTTTTGTAGTTGGTGTTCATAACGGAGATCAAATGGCTAACAGTTTTGGTAATGCCTTAGAGGGTATGTATAATATTACAGGATTCCCGACGGCTTATATAGATCGTGCTGATACTTGGACATATCCAGAACCAAATAATGTAAGTCAGGCTTTAGAGGCTGCAGAAGGAACCGTTGATGTTGGTTTGGCAATTGAGTCTTCATTGACTGGGTCTACATTAGACATAACCATATACCAAGGGTTCTTACAAAATATGACGAATGTGAAGTTGCTTGTTTTTGTGTTAGAAGATGGAATTATAGCAAATCAATCTAACTATACCAGTTATTATGGTGGAGCATCTACTATTACTGATTTTGAACACAATGGAGTTTTACGATATGTTGCAACTGATATAATGGGTGATACAACAACTTCTACCATTGGTGTACACGAACAATCATTTAGTGTAAACTTAAGTTCTGAAGGTGTTCAAGATCCTACAAAAACAGGTGTTTTAGCAATGTTAGTAGATGATACAGCAAGAGTTTTATACAATGCTCAGTATGCTGCTGCAAATGAAAGTAAAGGTTTCGATTAATTATTTAAAATATTTTCTAAAAAAACAATACACAAAAAAAAAATCGGACTTACTAAGTCCGATTTTTTTTTAAATCACTATGTTTTTAAAAATAATTTTCTTGATACTTAGGAAAGAAACGGGTACCTGTAATCTGATGGTGGTACAAGTGTTTCTTTAATTAATCTGGGTGATACCCAACGTAATAAATTTTGAGCAGAGCCTGCTTTATCATTTGTTCCAGAAGCTCTTGCGCCACCAAAAGGCTGTTGTCCTACAACAGCACCGGATGGTTTATCGTTAATATAGAAGTTTCCAGCACAATTTTCTAATAGGTTTGTTGCTTCTGTAATTGCATATCTATCTGTAGAGAAAACAGCTCCGGTAAGTGCATATTCAGAGGTAGCATCTACTAAGGCTAGGGTATCTAGCCATGTAGCATCGTCATAAACAAAAATAGTCGCTACAGGTCCAAATAATTCAGTACACATAGTTGTATACTTAGGGTCTTTGGTTAAAATTACCGTGGGTTCTATAAAATATCCTTTAGACTTATCATAGTTTCCACCAGCAATAATTTCAGCGTTAGCGTCTTTTTTTACGCTATCTATGTACGAGGCTAATTTATCAAAAGACCCCTCATGAATAACAGCAGTAATAAAATTGCCCATGTCTTCTGGTGAGCCCATTTTAAATGTAGCTAAATCTTCTTTTACATAGTTAATGGTTTCCTCAGCCAATGATTTTGGTAAATATATTCTAGAGGCAGCAGAACACTTTTGACCTTGAAATTCAAAAGCTCCTCGGGAAATTCCAGTTGCTACTTGTTTTGCATTTGCAGAAGGGTGCGCAATAATAAAATCTTTACCACCTGTCTCTCCTACAATTTTTGGATATGTTTTGTAATTGTGAATGTTTTCCCCAATTTTTCTCCAAATTTCTTTAAATACATAGGTAGATCCTGTAAAGTGGATTCCAGCAAAATCTGGACTTGCCAAAACGGTGTCTGTAATCATTACGGGGTCTCCATAAACCATGTTAATCACTCCATCTGGTAAACCAGCTTCTTTAAAAATATCCATCAATACTTTTGCTGAAAATATTTGATGATCGGAAGGTTTCCAAACAACAGTATTTCCCATTAAAGCAGCACTTGCTGGTAAATTACCTGCGATGGCCGTAAAGTTAAAAGGAGTAACGGCATAGACAAAACCTTCTAAAGGACGATATTCAACACGATTCCAAACTCCTTCTGAAGAATCTGGTTGCTCTTCATATATTTGAGACATAAACTCTACATTGAATCGTAAAAAGTCTATATATTCACAAGCAGCATCAATTTCAGCCTGATAAACTGTTTTAGATTGAGCGATCATGGTAGCGGCATTTATTTTTGCTCGGTATGGGCCAGCCACTAACTCAGCAGCTTTTAAAAATATGGCAGCTCTTTGTTCCCAGGGCATTTGAGACCACTGCTTTCTTGATTCTAATGCAACATTTATGGCATTTTCTACGTGTATTTTCTCTCCCAAGTGATACTGACCAACAACATGATTATGATCATGAGGAGGCGTCATATTTCTTGTATTTCCGGTTCTAACTTCTTCTTTTCCAATATACATTGGAACATCTACAGATCCTTTAAAATAAGCAGCATATTGTTTCGCAACAGCTTCTCTTTCTGGCGATCCAGGAGCATATGATTTTACAGTTTCATTTATCGCAGTAGGTACTTGAAAAAAACCTTTTCCCATTTTGTATGTTTTAAGTTGTAATCGACTAATTTTTATGGTACAAAGTTACAACTTATTTGTTAGTTTTTTGACAAGCTTAAAACAACAATTACTATTATTATGATCTCTTTTTA
>CAZAIL010000234.1:0-2445 GCA_964485155.1 uncultured Flavobacterium sp. | reverse complement strand
CAATTTCCTCCCCCATAATCATTTTAAAAATAGTGGTTTTACCTGCGCCATTTGGCCCTATAATTCCAACAATTCCTGCTTGTGGTAAATTAAATGCTAAGTTCTCGTACAATAATTTATCTCCATAGGCTTTAGAAACACCTGAGGCTTCTATAACATTGGTTCCTAAACGAGGTCCGTTTGGAATAAATATTTCTAAGTTTTCTTCTTGTTGCTTTTGATCTTGACTCATTAAACGCTCATAACTCTTTAAACGAGCTTTTTGCTTTGTTTGCCTTCCTTTTGCACCTTGTCTCACCCATTCTAACTCTCGCTCTAAAGTTTTTTGACGCTTAGAAGCTGTGTTACTTTCTTGCGCTAGTCTTTTAGATTTTTGATCTAGCCATGATGAATAATTCCCTTTCCATGGAATTCCTTCTCCTCTATCTAATTCTAAAATCCAACCAGCAACATTGTCTAAGAAGTATCTATCATGTGTTACTGCTATGACTGTTCCTTTGTATTGTGCTAAATGGTGTTCTAACCAGTGAACAGATTCTGCATCTAAGTGATTCGTTGGTTCATCTAATAGTAAAATTTCTGGTTCTTGTAGCAGTAATCTACACAAGGCAACTCTTCTTTTTTCACCACCAGAAAGCACAGCTATTTTCTTATCAGAATCGGGTGTTCTTAAAGCATCCATCGCTATTTCTAACTTGGTGTCTAATTCCCAGGCATTAGATGCATCAATTTTATCCTGTAAATCGGCTTGTTGCGCCATTAACTTATCCATTTTATCTGCATCAGAATACACTTCTTCTAAACCAAATAATTCGTTTATTTTGTTGTATTCATCTAAAATGGCAACAGTTTCTGCAACACCTTCTTTTACAATTTCCATGACTGTTTTCTCCGGATCTAATTGTGGCTCTTGCTCTAAATAACCAACTTTGTATCCTGGAGAAAAAGTAACATCTCCTTGAAAATTCTTTTCTACACCTGCTATAATTTTAAGTAGCGTAGACTTTCCAGAACCATTTAGACCTAGAATTCCAATTTTTGCTCCATAAAAGAAGCTTAGGTAGATATTTTTTAAAACTTGTTTGTTTGTACTCTGGTAAGTTTTATTTACTCCAGACATGGAGAAAATAACCTTTTTATCATCAGACATTTAGTGGCAATTTAAAAATTATAAAAAGTGATTTTTGAATAAAACTAGACTCTTCCTTTGAGTGCATTAAAGACCCAAGCAATGGCAAAAAAGCCAATTCCTACAGATGCAAAACCCCAACCCGCAACATCATCATACCTAAAAGCTCCTAAAGCTATTAAGGCTAGACCTACAACAACCATAATGATAGTGGCCCATGCTAAAACTCCATTTTTATCCATTAGTAATAATTTAAAATACTAAAATTCCTTAAAAAGGAACTTACATATTAAGTTCTCTTGACAAATGTCGACATTTTTTTGAAGTTATACTACTCGTAAAATGGTATTTTATTAGAAAAAAATCAATTAAAAGTGGGGCTTAAAAATGCGCTAACATTAAAACAGCTTACAATTTCGCAGCCAATCTACTTCCTTGATCTATGGCTCTTTTAGCATCTAATTCTGCAGCCATATCTGCACCTCCAATGATGTGAATATTTTTACCTGATGATTCTAAAACAGTATATAGTTCTTTAAGAGGTGATTGTCCTGCACAAATAATAACAGTATCAACTTCTAGTATGTTAGATTGTTCTCCTTTAGTATAATGAAGGCCTTGATCATCTATTTTGGTGTATTGAACTTCATTGATAAATTGTACATCTTGTTTTTTTAGATTGGCTCGATGAATCCAACCTGTTGTTTTTCCTAGATTTCCACCAAATTTACCCTTACTTCTTTTAAACATGAATACTTTACGTTGAGCAGGATGAATAATTGGTTGAACACCGGCAATACCTCCTCTAGCCTTAATATTTTTATCTATTCCCCATTCTTCTAGCCATTTGTCTAAATTTAACGTACTAGAATTTCCATGGTGAAGTAAATATTCAGACACATCAAAACCAATCCCTCCAGCTCCAATTACTGCAACTCTTTTTCCTACCGGTTTTTTGTGTTTTAGAACATCTATATAACTTACTACTTTTTTGTGATCTATTCCTTCAATTTTAGGAGTTCTTGGCGTAATTCCTGTAGCAATAATTATTTCTTCAAAATCTGAGTTTTTTAGATCGTCTTCAGAAACTTTTGTATTGAGTATTACGGCAACATTGTGTAACTCTAATTGTTTTTTATAATACCGAATGGTCTCGTGAAATTCTTCTTTACCAGGAATCTGTTTTGCAATATTAAACTGCCCTCCCACTTCTTTATCTGCATCAAATAAGGTTACTTGATGGCCACGTTGTGCGGCAATTGTTGCCGCTGCTAATCCGGCTGGACCTGCCCCAACTACCGCTATTTTTTTTGAAA
>CAZAIL010000233.1:0-2488 GCA_964485155.1 uncultured Flavobacterium sp. | reverse complement strand
TTTAAAAGCCCCTCCCCAAGGGTATTTTTCGCTAAATTATAATGGAGTTTAGCAAAGCTAATTTTAGCACATATTTAGGTTTAAGATCGTTTTAGATGTGCTAGCTTTGTAGTGTGGAAACAGCCATTGTTATATTAAATTGGAACGGTAAAAAATTGCTAGAGCAATTTTTACCATCTATTGTTAATTTTAGTTCAGAATTAGCAGAAATCTATGTTGCAGATAATGCAAGTACTGACAGTTCTATAGGCTTCATAAAAGAATACTATCCTGAAGTACATATTGTTAAAAATACCACAAATGATGGCTATGCGAAAGGCTATAATGATGCTTTGAAAAATATTGATGCTGACATCTATTGTTTGATAAACTCTGATATAGAAGTAACCGAAAATTGGATCCCTCCTATTCTAGATGTTTTTAACAAAGAGAAAAACACCGCTATTATTCAACCAAAAATACTAGACTTTAAAGCGAGAGATACATTTGAATATGCAGGTGCTGGTGGTGGTTTTGTAGATTTATATGGCTACCCATATTGTAGAGGGCGTGTTTTTAATCATTTAGAACAAGACAATAAACAGTTTGATGATGTTGCTGAAATTTTTTGGGCATCTGGGGCTTGTTTCTTTATAAGATCTAAGGTATATCACGAATTACAGGGGTTTGATGAAGATTATTTTGCTCATCAAGAAGAAGTAGATTTGTGTTGGAGAGCTCAAAATGAAGGTTTTGATGTAAAATATGTTGGTGGAGCTACTGTGTATCATGTGGGTGGAGCTACGCTTCAGGAAACCAATCCTCAAAAAACATTTTTAAACTTTAGAAACAGTTTGCTAAACATCATTAAAAATGTACCTAAACAGTGGTTTTTGTTTGTTGTTTTTTTACGTTTAATTTTGGATGGCGTGGCAGGGATTAAATTTCTGTTAGAACTAAGACCTATTCATACCTGGGCCATAATAAAAGCGCATGTAAGTGTGTATGTAAATTTTTATAAATTTCTGAAAAAGAGAAAAAAATTACAAAAAAAATATGAGTACAATCTTCATACGAGTATTGTTTGGCAATATTTTGTGTTGAGAAGAAAGAAATTTCAAAATCTTCGTTAAGAATTACAAAATATCTAAGCTTCCCTTCCCTTCTCTTATTAAGGTTGGTTCAGATCCTGTGAGGTCTATAATTGTTGATGCATAATTGTCTCCAAAGCCTCCATCAATGACACCATCTACTAAATGATGCCATTTTTCAAAAATTAGCTCAGGATCTGTAGTGTATTCTATTACAGCATCTTCATCATAGATAGAGGTAGAAATAATTGGGTTTCCCAATGCTTCAACAATAGCTCTAGCAATGGAATTGTCTGGAATACGAATTCCTACTGTATTTTTCTTTTTAAAAAATTTTGGCAATGATTTACTACCGGGTAATATAAACGTATAAGGGCCAGGCAATGCTCTTTTAAGTAACTTAAAGGTTGATGTATCTATTTGTTTGACATAGTCAGATAGATGACTTAAATCATTGCAAATAAATGAAAAATTAGCTTTTTCAATCTTAACTCCTTTTATTCTAGCTATTTTTTCTACTGCTTTGGTATTGGTAATATCACAACCCAAACCATAAACAGTATCTGTGGGATAAATAATGATTCCACCTTTTTTTAGAACATCAACTACTTTTTTGATTTCTAAAGAACTAGGGTTGTCTTTGTAAATTTTAATGAAAAAAGCCATAAGGTTACAACTCTAAAAACTTATTAGTAAGCGTCAAATTGAATACCAAATTGAATCTTTATTTTAACGAGTTTTAATTTTTATCAACCAACCTAAATCCTTCACCATGAATATTTAAAATTTCTACACTATCATCTTTTTTCAAATATTTACGAAGTTTAGCAATATAAACATCCATACTTCTTGAGGTAAAATAATTGTCGTCTCTCCAAATTTTTGTCAGTGCTAATTCTCTAGGCATTAAATCATTTTTATGCAATGCAAGCATTCGAAGAAGTTTGCTTTCTTTGGGTGATAATTTTTGTGGTTCATTTTCTCCTACCGACAAATGACGTAATTTAGAATTGAAGAAGAATCCTCCAATAATAAACTCAAACTGCTCATTTTCTGCCGCTGTATCTGATTCTTTTCTCTGTAAGATTGCTTTAATCTTAAAAAGTAACACTTCAGAATCAAAAGGCTTATTTAAGTAATCATCAGCTCCTACTTGGTAACCTCTTAAAACATCTTCTTTTAATGTCTTTGCCGTTAAAAAGATAATTGGAATTTCTTTATTATTAGAACGAATATCCTGTGCCAATGAAAAACCATCTTTACGGGGCATCATAACATCTAGAATACAGAGATCAAAATCATTATTTTTAAACATAATTAACCCTTCTATACCGTCTTTCGCGTGTGTTACATTATAATCGTTTAATGCTAAATAATCTTTTAAGACTGTTCCAAAATTTGGATCATCTTCAACTAAT
>CAZAIL010000232.1:0-2494 GCA_964485155.1 uncultured Flavobacterium sp. | reverse complement strand
CCCCTTTATCATCATATAAAGTAGTTCCAATAGTTGCAACAGGAACTTTTTGACCAGCAGCAACATTAGGAGCACCACAAACAATTTGTACAGGATCTGCAGTACCTAAATCTACAGTGGTTATTTTTAACCGATCTGCATTTGGGTGTTGAACACATGTCAACACTTCTCCAACCAAGATGCCTTCTAAACTTCCTTTAATTGATTCTTTGGTCTCAATTCCTTCAACTTCTAAACCAAGATCAGTTAATAATTCACTGGTCTTGTTTTCTTCCCAATCTACTTGTAAAAATTGTTTTAACCAATTATATGATATCTTCATCTAAAGTTTACAGATTTAGTTGCAAATTTAAAGAAATTAAAGTTTTTTAAAGCAGTTTTTTTAGATTTTACGAATTGATGACTTTTAGGTTAAAGATGTAAGTAATTTATTATCTATTGAGAAAATGATTATACGTTTTAATTAGACATAAGAAAATAGCAGATAAACAATGGCTGAATATAACTCATATTGTAACTATAATAGAAACCTAGACAAAAAAAACGTACATAGAATCTATCATGACACTCAATATGGTTTTCCTATTGATTCAGATAACGAACTATTTGGTAGATTACTTTTAGAAATTAATCAAGCTGGTTTGTCTTGGAATACCATTCTAAACAAACAAGAAAATTTCAGAAAAGCCTATTCTAACTTTACTATTAAAACGATTGCTAATTATGATGATAAAGAACGTACTCGTTTGTTAAATGATGCTGGTATTATTAGAAACAGATTAAAAATAGATGCTGCTATCTATAATGCTGTTGTAATTATAAACATTCAAAATGAGGTTGGTTCTTTTAAAGCGTGGTTAAATGATCATCATCCAAAAACAAGAAATGAATGGGTGAAATTATTTAGAAAAACGTTCAAGTTTACTGGAGGAGAAATTACCAATGAATTTTTAATGAGTACAGGGTACCTAGAAGGATCTCATGATAAAAACTGCCCAATCTACAAAGATATTTTAAAGAAGAATCCCAAATGGAGTTCTAACTAATATTTGACCAAGCCCCTGTTGTTTTGGAAATTTCAGCATAGGTTTTATGGATAAATATATTTGCAGGCTTTAACAAGTTTGGATCATCTTGTAAAATTTCAATAGCAGCATTTCTAGCTTTGAAAAGAATAGAAGTGTCTTTTACTACATCAGCAATTTTTAGATTTAACACACCGCTTTGCTGCGTTCCCATCATATTTCCAGGCCCACGTAATTTTAAATCTACTTCAGCAATTTTAAATCCATCTGATGTTTCTACCATTGTTTTTAATCTAGTCTTGGCTTCTGATGATAATTTAAAGCTAGATAATAATACACAATAACTCTGATCTGCTCCTCTCCCTACCCTTCCTCTTAATTGATGTAACTGACTTAAACCAAAACGTTCTGCGCTTTCAATAACCATAATACTAGCATTTGGTACATTTACTCCTACTTCAATAACAGTAGTTGCAACCATAATTTGTGTTTCACCTTTCACAAATCGTTGCATTTCATATTCTTTATCAGCTGCTTTCATCTTACCATGCACTATACTTATTTGGTATTTTGGCATCGGGAATTCTCTAGAAATACTCTCATGTCCATCCATTAAATCTTTATAATCCATGGCTCTAGATTCTTCTATTAATGGATATACTACATAAACTTGCCTTCCTTTTTCTATTTCTTGCTTCATAAATTTAAACACAGCCAATCTATTGCTATCATATCTATGAACTGTTTTTACTTCCTTCCTTCCAGGTGGTAACTCATCAATTACAGAAATATCTAAATCACCATAGACACTCATGGCCAGCGTTCTTGGAATAGGTGTTGCAGTCATCACTAAGATATGTGGAGGTAATTCATTCTTTTGCCACATTTTAGACCGTTGTGCTACACCAAATCTATGTTGTTCGTCTATAATGGCAATTCCTAAGTTCTTAAACGTTACTTTATCCTCTAATAAGGCATGAGTCCCAATTAATATCTTGAGTGTTCCATTTTCTAAGCCTTCATGAATTTCTCTTCTTTTTTTTACCCTACTCGATCCTGTTAGTAAATCAACAGAAATATTCATTTTTTGTAAGAGCTCTTGAATAGCATTAAAATGCTGTGTTGCTAAAATTTCTGTTGGAGCAATAATAGCTGCCTGAAAACCATTGTCTATTCCCAATAACATTGCCAATAAAGCAACTATAGTTTTTCCTGACCCAACATCACCTTGTAACAAGCGATTCATATGGGCGTTAGAAGCAACGTCAGTTCTAATTTCTTTAAGTACTACTTTCTGAGCATTGGTAAGATCAAAAGGTAAATATTGACTGTAAAATTCGTTAAAAACATCTCCTACTTTGGCAAAAACATAGCCTTTAATTTTATTCTTTCTGATGAGCTTTTTACGCACTAATTGTAATTGAATAAAATATAAGGTGCGAGGATTACCCACTTAAAACTTTTTCTTT
>CAZAIL010000231.1:0-2500 GCA_964485155.1 uncultured Flavobacterium sp. | reverse complement strand
AGTACTTAGGGCGGTCTACGCTTGCAACGGCCTTGAAGGTTTCGCTTTTGGTCCATGCGGCTTGCCATTTAGCTTCGATCTGGGCAGGTGAATAAGTCGTCATAGAGTATCCCTTGTCTAAGCAATTTCAGGCTGAACCCATAAGTAGTTTCATTGCCACTCATAGGCTCCTTTGGGCGGGGTTTCTAGAGCCTATGCGTGCAGTGTGCTGCTGGTGTGTTGCGCTAGGTCAGTGGTGCTGTGGCACGCATTACTATGTTCCATAGTCTGAGCGTATGGGGGAGGAGGATTTAATTTATTCAAATTGAGAATGCTTTGTTTCCAAGTTGTACTACGTGGTGCCCTTAAGTGACTATCCCTACTAATTCTATATCAGTCCATTGCTTCAGCAACGTACACCTGTTAGCGAACAGTAGAACAGGCGAAGGTTGGCTAGGAAAAATGGACCATAATTTTGGATCATATATAAGGAAAGCTAGGCTTGATACGGGTTTGGGACAACGCGAATTAGCGCGATTAATTGATGTTTCTCCCTCTTACCTGAACGATATTGAGCACTCCAAGCGGCCAGCCCCCAGTGGAGATTTCATTGATAAGATTAGTGAATTATTACCTGTTAATTTTGACATACTTAACGATTTTGCCGGTTTTACAAAAAATAGTCTGCCCCCTGACATTGAAACCTACCTATTAAAAAATGTGAGGGCGAGCTCACTGCTCAGGATGTTGCTCAACCTAAAATTTTCTGATCATAGAATAATGGAGTTAAAGAAAATGATAGCATCCCAAAACTATAAGGCGATCATCATTGCTGCTGGATTTGGATCCAGACTTAAAGAGTTAACTAAAGACAAACCAAAATGCTTGCTGGAATTGAATGGCAAAAGTATACTGCAGCATCAGTTAGATGCTTACGAAGTGAATGGCATAGCGGATGTTTCGGTGGTCCGTGGTTACAAGAAAGAAAACTTAAACCAAGGTGGTTTAACGTATTATGATAATACTGATTTTGAGAATAATAATATATTAAATTCTCTTTTCTACGCAGAGCCTGCAATTAATGGAAACGTCATTATTTCATATTCAGACATAGTATTTAATCCAAAGATCGTGGAGCGATTGATGGAATGTAACGCAGACATTTCAATTGTGGTTGATGTAGATTGGAGGGGCCGTTACGTGAGCCGCGAGGACCACCCTATTGATGAAGCAGAAAATGTAATTTTTGATGCAAATCATGCGGTTGTTGATATTGGTAAAATAATGACCAGTCCAGACGACGTCCATGGAGAGTTCATCGGTATGATGAAATTTACGCCGCGTGGTGCTGAAATCTTTAAACGTCACTTCCATCGAGCAAAAGATCTCTTTTGGGGAAAGCCTTATCAAAGAGCAGAAACTTTCCAGAAATCCTATATTACAGATATTTTGAAAGACATGGTAGAACTAGGGGTTCATATCCAAACAGTAATTATTGAACAAGGGTGGCAAGAAATAGATACGATAGAAGATTTGAAAAATGCAAAATCTAAATTCAAGTGAGAAACTATGAAATATTTATCTTGTTTAATTAACCTGCTTTCAGCGGCCACGCTAGCTGCCGGTTTTTTGTTCCCTTCCGCGGCATTTTCTATCGATCCAGGTATTCTTAAAATGGTTTTTGTACCGGCAAGTGAAAAGGGTGATGACAGCGACTATGAGAGTTTAATCCAAATTATAAGTGCCAGAGCTGGTATCAAAATTCAGCCCATTAAGGTTACTGATTACAACGCAGCCGTAGAGGCGATGCGCGCCAATCGTGCTCAGATTGCCTGGTATGGTGGCAAGACTTACATTAAGGCGGCCGAAATAGCCAATGCTGAGGCTTTTGCTGCTGGAGTACGCAAGGGAGATGTAAATGCGGGTTATTATGCCTACTTTGTTGTACGAAGTGACAGTCCGTTAAACTCTATCAGAGATATTAGGGGAAAGACTTTAGGCTTAAACTCAATTGGCTCAACGAGCGGTGACTTGATACCAAAAGTGGAATTGGTCAAAGTAGGCCTGTACACAGATAATAATCAGCATTTTAAGAGAGTTGTGTATGCTGGTAGCCATGACGCATGTCTCTTGGCAGTCATTAACAATCATGTTGATGTATGTGGTATGAGTTCACGTAATTTTGATGCAAGGTTGAATGATGGGACATTTACCGAAAACGAAGTGCGTATAATACATCAGTCACCTTTGGTGCCACCACCACCGCTTGCTTACTCCAGAAACCTCTCGCAAGGCTTGAGAGATAAAATCAAAATGGCTACGTTAGAGGCCCATAAATTTGGCAAGATTGGTGGTTATGGTGGCGAAATGTCCCATTACATTGAAGTCGTGGACTCTGATTACGACACTTTGAGAAATATCGAAAAACTTCTGAAATAAATAGATAAGTAATAAGGGCGCACCGCTGTGCTAGAATTAAATAACATAACAAAAATCTTTAGCGATGGGACGGCTGCATTAA
>CAZAIL010000230.1:0-2538 GCA_964485155.1 uncultured Flavobacterium sp. | reverse complement strand
AAGGGAAGGGAGTAATGGCTACCGTTTCTGCTCGCAAAGTTCTTGCTGAGAATCTCAAGCAACGTGCGTTTAAAGAAAAATCAATTATTGACGAAGCCAAAGCAAGAGCAGAGAAAATTAAAGCTCTTGAAATTAAGTTACCTTCCAAAGTAGGCTCTGGTGACAAATTATTTGGATCAATATCTAATATTGACCTTGCTTCAGCCATAAGTTCAAAAGCTTTAGAGTTAGATAAGAAATTTATTACTTTACCAGGAAAAACAATTAAACGTTTGGGTAAATATGAAGCAACTATTCGTTTACACCGTGAGGTAAGTTTTGAATTACCATTTGAAATTATACCAGATACAAAAGCAAAAGCAAAAACAAAATCATAATTATTTATAAGCCCACATTTATGTGGGCTTTTTTATTCCAAATATGCAGGGATGAAATTCCATCGACTTTCTGAAGCTCAATTTCATGAAATGCATGAAGAATTTTCTGTATTCCTAGCAAGCAATAGTATTGACAAAAAAAAATGGGAACAAATTAAGTCTTTAGTACCTGAGAAGGTTACTTTTTTACTTGATAAATTTAGCGACTTAGTCTGGGAGAAAATTCTGAATCAATGTAATTATTTAGAATTTAGTACCCCCTCACAACTTTTTTTATTTCATACCAAAAAAAATATTGTTGATGTATTAGTCGTTAAGTCAGCAGATAGAGTTCAAGACTTATCAACCTCTAAAGGTTTTCAATGGATGCTTAAAAACATATCCTCAGATTCTATTTCGTTATTTAATGCTTCCAAGATCTATAAGCCTAAACGTAATGATTTTATTTATTCTTATTTAAAGAAAGGAGCTGTTCTTTCTGATGGCCAATATTTTAACCATCTAAAAAGTTATTTTCCCAATTCGATAAAATAGAAGATATTTACGGTACATTATCCATTATGGCAATTAAACCAGCAACATTAAAAGGAACTCGAGATTTTTCTTCAATAGAAATTTCTAAAAGAAATTACATAAAGAAAATTCTTCAAAATGTTTTTGAAAAATTTAGTTTTCAGCCTATAGAAACCCCTTCTTTTGAGCGTTTAGATACACTTACAGGTGTTTATGGTGAAGAAGGAGATCGATTAGTTTTTAAGCTATTAAATTCCGGAGAAAAGGTAAAAAATGCTGACACAGAAGCGCTTGCTGCTGGACACTATCAAAAATTCTCGCGCTCTCTTTCTGAAAAAGCTTTACGATACGACTTAACGGTTCCATTTGCACGTTATGTGGCTCAACATCAAAATGAGTTATCCTTTCCATTTAGACGTTACCAAATACAGCCTGTTTGGCGAGCAGACAGACCTCAGCATGGAAGATTTCAGGAATTTTATCAATGCGACGCAGATATAGTAGGTGATCGTTCTTTATGGCAAGAAATTGAGGTTTTAGCATTATATGATAGGGCTTTTACAGATCTAAAAATCAAAGGAGTTCATTTAAAAATAAACCATCGAAAAATATTGGCTGGAATTGTTTCAAAACTTGGAGCTAAAGAACGTTTAATAGATTTTACAATAGCTTTAGATAAAATCGATAAAATCGGTAAAGATGGAGTGATTAAAGAGTTAGTAGCAAAAGAATTTTCGGAAGAAGCACTTATGTTATTAGATAAGCTACTTTCAATAACAGGAAGTAATTCTAAACAGTTGGCATTACTCAAGGATATTCTATCAGGAGAACCCGAAGGTCTCGAAGGAATACATGAATTAGAATTTATTTTAAAACATTTAAATAATACATCACTGTCCACCGTTCTATTAGATTTTGATTTAACCCTCGCTAGGGGCCTACATTACTACACTGGAATGATAGTAGAGGCAAGTGCTCCTGAGGCTGTTAAAATGGGCTCAATTGGTGGAGGTGGACGTTATGATGACTTAACATCTACTTTTGGGTTAAAAAACATGAGTGGTATTGGTGTTTCTTTTGGTTTTGAAAGAATTTATTTAGTTATGGAAGCTTTAAATCTTTTTCCAAAGGAATTATTACTTACAACCGAGGTATTATTCGCTAATTTTGGTTCAGAAGCGTCTACTATTGCATACTCTTGCGTTTCAATGCTTAGGAAACAAAATGTATCATGTGAATTATATCCTACAAAAGCTAAGTTAAAAAAGCAACTAGGTTATGCAGATCAAAAAAATATTCAAAAAGTTGTGCTCATTGGTGAATCAGAAGTAAGTCAACAAACCTTTATTTTAAAAGATATGGAAAGTGGGGCGCAAAGTTCACATCCCATTAAAGAATTAATAGCTATTTTTTCTTAGCCTTTATTTTCAGCAGATAATGTAGGTTTTGAATAAGGCTGGAAAGGCTGTTTAAGTAATGTGCTTAATTTTCCATTAGCTTCTTCATCGTAAAAAAAATCAACTCCATAAATTAATTTTTCACGATCAAAAGGCAAGAAGGTTTCGAAGATATGATCCCAAACTGAAAAAATTTTCTAGTTGAATTTTTTCTTTTTAAAATTTTTCTTTGGAGAAAATGTTTTGCCTTT
>CAZAIL010000229.1:0-2547 GCA_964485155.1 uncultured Flavobacterium sp. | reverse complement strand
AGATTATCGATGTTGTGTATTTTAATCGAATATTTATTTCTGTATATATATTTAGAGGCTGCTTTTGTAATTAATCTTTTATTTAATGAACATTTTCATATTCGCTGTACCATTTTTTTAGTTGTTTTTTTTTGTTAACTTGATTGTAAGTCTCGTTAATGAAACATCATTCATACTCATTACTTCATAAAAAGGTCACATCATTTTTTCTTAAAAACACTATATCTCTGAATGCCTGCTATACTGCTTTATACCCTACAATAGATAAAGTTATCATTACGTGATTATAAACCTCTACAATGTTTTTCATCAATCTTCATAGTCAGTATCTAATTCATCTAATTCATCGTCTAATTCATATCCAAAGTCATCACCTGGATCAGCGCCAGGACCACTAAGCGCTTGTGCTTTCTTAGGATTTAGAAGCATGTAGGTGCTAACAGCTGTTAAGGCTGCATATTTACCATAATTACCAATCTTTTTCAGAGCGTCTTTTCGTGAAATTTCTTCTTTTTGTGTGTGTTTTTGATTTTCCATTTTTTTTAAAGATTTCTATTATTGAATAATTATTTTCTTGTTTGTTGTTCCTGTTTTTGTGGCTAGTTTTATAATGTAAACTCCAATGGGAAGTGTAGGTAATGAAATATCATTTACACCCATTCCTTCAAATGAAGTTCTCATCATTTGTTTTCCAAGAATATTGTATATCTGAATGCTTGCTGTTCCGTTTTTTACTCCTACAATACGTAAGTTATCGTTACTTGTCTTATAAATACTTACATTGTTATGTATCTCAAAAGCATCAGTACTTAAAGTACCTGCGGTAGTGTACAAATAAAAACGTCCAATCCCAGAAAGATCATTTTCTAGCGTAGTGTCAAAGCTAGAATCTGCATCTAAAAGTGTAAAATTATTGTCTTGTTTGTCTTCAAGATAGATATTTATTCCGTCAGGAAAGTTATTAGTAGACGCGTCTATAGAAATAGCTGTTCCTGATACAGCATTAATTCCGACAGGAATAATCATGTTTTCATAGTTGTTAGTTGGTAAGGATTGGACTTGATAATTCTTTCCTTCACTATCAGCTACTAAATGAGTGTAGATAGCTAGTGGATTAGTAACTCCATTAAATAATTCTCCTTCATAACCCACATCAAAACCACTGGTCATATTTTCTATATAATAGATTTTAGCTTCTCTTACATCTGTTTGATTAGAGACAGAGATATATAATTCTGGTCTAATTTCTGTTCTTTGAAAAGCTCCTCCAGTGCTAAATTGATTTGATTTATCAAAGTTAAATATACCTCCTGCTGCATTTGCTTTTACAAAAAATCCTTGAGCAGGAGTGATCACCATAGCATCAGCAACTGTTTTTACTTCATAAGCGCCACTAGTACCTGTACCTTGATTCCAAACCCAAAGTGTTTGTGTTTCTGAAATAGCATCTTCACCAGTCAAAAAAATGGCACTTGCAATATGTGATGTGTAAGGATTTCCTAAAAGATTAAAACGATTTCCAGCAGAAGAGAGTGTAACACCAACATCAGCAACATTTAGTGTTCCTGTAAAAGAGATATCTCCAGTAGCGCTTCTTTTTACAGAATACCCATTTCCTTCAGCAAAAGGTGCAGTTTCACCAGACTCCATATAATCCCAAGAATCATCACTGGACGTGAAGAGAGCTATCCCTCTATTATCTCCAGTTCCTGAAGCTATATTGTTAGCAGTTACATAAGCATCATCATACGTTTCTCCAACAACAGGACTAGACATTAAATACCAGTTGGTGGTGGCTAGGTTTCTGTTATAGGATACATTTCCAGAAGAAGTACCATTTACTATTAATGAAGTACCTGAATTAATATTTAAGCTACCACCAGAGTCAACTCCAATATCATTAATTTCTGAATTTGATGATAACGTTAAATCTCCATAAATGTAGGCGTCTGAAGCAGATGTTGTACCATCCATAGCTTCTGAGTTTACCCAACTTCCGCCATTGTATAGTAAATATTCTAATTCTCCTGGAGTTCCTTCACTAGCAGATCCAGTAATAAAAGTATTTGTAAATATATTTCTATAGTCTTTAGTTGAACCTACTCCAACTGCAGTATCATCAACTAAAGTACCATCATCGGAGTCAGCAGTTCCACCAACTTTTAATAACCATCTTCTACCCGTTCCAAAAAATAAATTTTGATTACCACTATTAAAATTCACTGATACAGGTAATGTAATACTATTTGCAGTATTAAAATCAGATCTGGAATTTCCTCTAGCAACAATCAAAAAGCCATATGCAGGAATAGTAATGTCTGCGGAGGCATTTGTTTCATCAGTGCCAAAATCATAAACGTAGTTATCGAAAGACCCGCCAGAGGTGTATCTAATTAATTTTGTAGTTCCTAAAGACACAGACTCATTAGAGTTATTAAAAAGTTCTAAATAGTCGTTTTTAAACCCTTCTTCTGAATCTAAAACTTCCGTGATAAAAACAACTCCTGCTGCTGGAACTGGTGGAATTTCATCATCAGTAATAGTAAC
>CAZAIL010000228.1:0-2564 GCA_964485155.1 uncultured Flavobacterium sp. | reverse complement strand
ACTACTGGAGTTCTTCAGAACACAATAGTAGTAAAGCGAAGTCTGTTGATATGTCTAGTGGAAATGACAGTAACACCAACAAGGGTACTCAGCTTAGAGTTCGAGCCATTAGAACGTTCTCAGGCCGTACAGGTTTATCTGATCCAGATAGTGGGTTTGATTAGAAAAGTAGCATCAGTTTATTTTTGAGCTAGTTTACTTGCTCTATTAAAAAAGCATTGGATAATCCAATGCTTTTTTTAATTCTAATGGTTACCTCTATATTACCTATCTAGTCAAGTAGATATTTGAAGTCTTTAGTGTATCTTGATTGAGACTGCTAATCTGATAAATGTCTTCTAATACAATTTTTTAGTACCCGTTTTATATATTTATTTAGAAAAAAAATGAACTTTAGGATTCTGTTTTTTGAAGAGAATTCATGTATTTTAATTAATTTATTCAATCATTTTATTACCTTTAAATATGTATTAAATTTATTGACCATGAAAAAACAAGCAATCATTTTATTTAGTGTACTTTTTTGTAATTTTATATACACAATCTCAGTACAAGCACAGGAAGCTATTTTTGAAAGTCTAGAAAAAATAGCTATTGTAGATCAAAAAGTAATGATGCCAATGCGGGATGGAGTAAGACTTGCAACCGATATATATAGGCCTAAAGGAAATGGTAATTATCCAATTATATTTTCTAGAACGCCCTATAATTTTAACTCTTGGGGAGATGGCGAACAAAAAACAAGGACTGCCAAGCGTGCCTATGACTATGTTAAAAAAGGGTATGCTTATGTTGTTCAAAATGAACGTGGTCGTTATTTTTCTGAAGGAGAATGGGATATTTTAGGGGTACCTCTTACCGATGGGTATGATGCTTTTGAATGGATGAAAAATCAGTCTTGGTCTAATGGAAAAATTGGAACGCTAGGATGTTCTTCTACTGCTGAATGGCAAATGGCTGTATCTGCTTTAGATCACCCCTCACATGCTGCTATGGTTCCTCAAGGATTTGGAGCTGGTGTAGGGCGCGTTGGTGCTATTAACGAACAAGGAAATTGGTATCGTGGTGGTGTTGAACAGATGTTGTTTTTTTCATGGCTCTATGGTGTAGAGCATGATAAATTTAAACCAAGAATTCCTAACGGAGCTACTCAAGAAGATTTAATTAGAATAGCACGATTTTATGATTTAGCACCTGAGAATCCCAAGGTAGATATGGCCAAAGCCCTAAATCATTTACCAATTCAAGATATATTGAAAAATATAAATGGCAAACATGAAATTTTTGATAAAATGATTCGTCGGAAACCAAATGATCCTGAATGGTTTAAAGGCGGTATTTACCATGATGATAAAGATATTGCTACGCCTAGTTTTTGGTTTGCTTCTTGGTATGATGTTTCTATTACACCAAATATTTCACTGTTTAACCATGCTAGAAATAATTCTAAAGATGCATTTATTAGAGACAATCAATACCTAGTTATTGCACCAACACTTCATTGTGCTTTTACAAGAGCAACTGAAAACACCATAGTTGGCGAACGAAGCGTTGGAGATGCTCGATTAAATTATGATGAACAAATTACAAAATGGTTTGATTTATGGCTAAAAGGTGCATCAAATGATTTTAAAGAAACCACTCCAAGAATCCAATACTACACAATGGGAAGTAATCAATGGCAATCTGCAGAAACATGGCCTCCAGAAAATACTGAGTTGATTACCTACTACTTAAATAGTAATGGAAATGCGAATAGCCGTTTTGGAGATGGAATCTTATCAACTCGTAAAGCTAAAAAAGACACCCCAGATCAATTTATATATGACCCTATGACACCAGTACCCTCTTATGGAGGGAATGTTTGTTGTACAGGAAATGCAGTAAAAGGGGGTGCTTGGGATCAACAAGACATGGAGGCTAGAAATGATATTTTAGTCTATACAACAGAAGTCTTGGAACATGATACCGAGGTTAGTGGGTTTATCAACTCTAAACTGTATGTGTCATCTGATGTTAAGGACACTGATGTTACTATAAAATTAGTAGATGTTTACCCAGACGGATCTGCATTTAATTTAGACGAAACCATACAGCGTGTTCGTTATCGTGAAGGATATGAAAAAGAAGTTTTTATGGAGCAAGGAAATGTATATGAAGTTAACTTAACTCCACTGTCTACTAGTAATATGTTTAAAAAGGGACACCGTATTAGAATTGAAATTTCAAGTAGTAACTTTCCAAGGTTTGCTAGAAACTTAAACACTGGTGGTAATAATTACGATGAGAAAATTGGAGTTACAGCGAATAATACGATTCATCATTCTTCAAAATACCCATCTCAAATACAAATACCGATTGTTAAAAAATAATGTAAATCAGCTCAGCTTCAAGGCTATTTTATAAGGTACATTGTAAAATACAACTGAGTAAAATATTCAAGAATATATTTTTTTTCAATAAAATATGTTTGGATTCATTCAATAATGTAGTACTAAGGTCAAAAATCTAGTGTAAGTTCTAATTTTGAATTAACTTAAAATTTTCTAGTATGAAGCTAAACA
>CAZAIL010000227.1:0-2578 GCA_964485155.1 uncultured Flavobacterium sp. | reverse complement strand
AGTGTGAACCGTGCCAATATTTTTTTTATCTTTAAAAAATTATGAAAAAATACATACTCTCACTAGACCAAGGAACAACAAGCTCTCGGGCAATTGTTTTCGATAAAAAAGGAAGCATTGTTTCTATCGCTCAAAAAGAATTTAAACAATATTTTCCGAAACCGGGTTGGGTAGAACATGACCCCAATGAAATTTGGTCAACTCAAGTTGGTGTTGCGGCAGAGGCCATTACTAAAGAAGGCTTAAGCTCTGATAGTATTGCAGGGATTGGTATTACCAATCAGCGTGAAACCATTGTAGTATGGGATAGAAAAACAGGAAAGCCAGTATACAATGCTATTGTTTGGCAAGATAAAAGAACCTCAGATTTTTGTGATCAGCTTAAAGAAATGGGGAAGAGTGAATTAATTAGAGAAAAAACAGGACTGGTTATAGATTCTTATTTCTCTGCTACCAAAGTAACCTGGATCTTAGATAATGTTGAAGGAGTAAGAGAAAGAGCAGAGGCAGGAGAATTGGTTTTAGGAACCATAGATACCTGGTTAATTTGGAATTTCACAAAAGGAGAGCAACACGTAACAGATGTTACCAATGCTTCCAGAACCATGCTATTTAATATTCACACCATGGATTGGGATGATGAACTTTTAGCCTTGTTTAATATTCCAAAAAGTATGTTACCCCAGGTGAAGCAGTCTAGTGAAATATACGGTCACACTAAAGCTACTTTCTTTGATGTTAACATTCCTATTTCTGGAATAGCTGGAGATCAGCAAGCCGCCTTATTCGGACAAATGTGTACCAAAAAAGGGATGGTAAAAAACACCTACGGTACAGGATGTTTTATGCTTATGAATATTGGAGAAAAACCCATTATTTCAAAAAATAATCTATTAACAACCGTTGCTTGGAAAATTAATGGCAAAACACACTATGCCTTAGAAGGAAGTATTTTTATTGCTGGTGCAGTTGTACAATGGTTACGAGATGGTTTAAAAATTATTAGAACCTCTCAAGAAGTAGAAGCCTTGGCTAGTTCTGTTTCAAGTTCTGAAGGTGTGTATTTTGTGCCTGCCTTTGCAGGTTTAGGTGCGCCACACTGGAACCAGCACGCACAAGGAACCATGTTTGGTCTAACCAGAGGAAGTACCGATGCTCATATTGCTAGAGCAGCCATAGAGTCTATTGCCTATCAAACCATGGATGTATTAAAAGCAATGGAGGCAGATGCTGGAATTGCCATCAAAGAATTACGTGTAGATGGCGGTGCCACCATAAATAATATGTTGATGCAGTTTCAATCAGATGTTTTAAACACAGTAACTGTACGCCCTAAAGTTGTAGAAACTACGGCTATGGGAGCTGCCTTTCTAGCAGGATTGGCCGTTGGTTATTGGGAAAGCCCAGAAGAAATACAAGACATTTGGCAAATAGATACTTCTTTTACACCTACCAAATCAAGAGACAAAATAACCAAAGAGATTAAAGGATGGTACAAAGCTATAGATGCTTTAGAGTACTGGACAAAAATTAATAATTAACATATAAAAATATGACGCCATTTATTGCAGAAATTATAGGAACAGCCTTGCTTATTATATTAGGAGGTGGTGTAGTTGCCAACGTAGAATTAAATAAAACCATCGGTAATAATAGTGGTTGGATTGTAGTTACTACAGGTTGGGCCTTGGCGGTCTATGTTGCCGTGGTAGTTACAGCACCTTACAGTGGCGCTCATGTAAACCCTGCCGTTAGTATTGGTTTGGCCATTGCAGGAGAATTTGCTTGGAACCAAGTACCTTCCTATATTCTGGCTCAAATGCTAGGAGCCATGTTAGGGGCTTCTATTGTTTGGCTGGTGTATAAAAACCATTTTGATGCAACCAAAGACGGAGCCACAAAAAAAGCAGTTTTTTGTACAGCTCCAGCAATTCGGAATACTTTTTTTAATTTAATAGGAGAAATCGTAGGTACTTTTGTGCTGGTTTTTACCATTTTAAATTTCACCAATGCAACCATGCCAGACTCACAAGAAATCATAGGTTTAGGATCTTTAGGAGCCTTACCTGTTGCTTTTTTAGTATGGGCTATTGGCTTGTCTCTTGGAGGTACAACGGGCTACGCCATCAACCCAGCAAGAGATTTAGGCCCTAGAATTATGCATGCTATTTTACCAATAAAAGACAAAGCATCTAATGATTGGACTTACTCATGGATACCCGTTATTGGGCCAATTACAGGTGCTTCATTAGCTGCTTTATTGGCCATGTTCTTATCGTAAGAACTACATTTTACTTGGTAGAATTCTAACTATTTTTACTTTTTTAAAAAACAATATCAACTATGCAACATATTGCTTCATCGTTTACATTACCCAATGGTTCAATTTTAAAAAACAGAATTGCCAAATCTGCCATGAGTGAAAATTTTGGGACCAAGTATCATGCCCCAAGTAAAGGGTTAATTCATGCTTATAAGGTTTGGGCAAAAGGCAATCCGGGTTTACTTATTACAGGAAATGTAATGGTAGACTCTAAAGCGCTTGGCGAGGCACGTAATGTTGTTGTAGAAGATTACA
>CAZAIL010000226.1:0-2596 GCA_964485155.1 uncultured Flavobacterium sp. | reverse complement strand
AGAAACCTAGACATTGCTTTGTTAAATAACGAAATAGATATTGCTGTACACTCTATGAAGGATGTTCCAACTGTTTTACCAGAAGGTATCATTCAAGCAGCGGTTTTAAAAAGAGCAAATTATAGTGATATTCTTGTTTTAAAAGATACCGAAGAGTTTTTTGCTCGTAAAGAAGCAACCATAGCAACAGGTAGTTTGCGAAGAAAAGCCATGTGGTTAAATCGTTTTCCAACGCACACGGTTGTTGAACTAAGAGGAAACGTAAATACTCGATTACAGAAGTTAGAAGATAATGATTGGAATGGCGCTGTATTTGCAGCTGCTGGTTTAGAAAGAATAGGAAAACGACCTGCTGGAGCAGTTAATCTTTCTTGGATGATTTCAGCACCAGCTCAAGGAGCTATTATGGTGGCTTCTTTAGCTGAAGATGATTTTGTGAAAGACGCATGCGAACAACTAAATCATCATGAAACCCAAGTATGTGTATCTATAGAACGAGAATTTTTACATCGTTTAGAAGGTGGTTGTACTGCACCAATTGGAGCACTTGCTTATGTAGATGAAAAAACAGAAGAAATAAATTTTAAAGGAGTACTACTAAGTAAAGACGGAAAAAAGAAAATAGAGGTTGCTAAAATTACACCCCTAGGTAAACATCGTTATTTAGCACAAGATTGTGCAGATTATGTTATTGACAGGGGAGGAAAGCAATTGATCATAGACGATATTGATGTTGAAGAAGAAATAAGTACACGTGTATTTTCAACAAAATCACTTTCTGTAAGTCAGGCAAAATTATTTCATAACAACATCGCGTCAGAGAGCTCAGATTTTATTAAAGTAAGATCAAATAGAATAGCTCCAAAAGTAGTTAAAGAAGCTATAGAAAATGTAATTATTACAAGTAAGAACGGTGTAGAAGCCCTGCTAGATAATTTCACAAAAGATGAATTAAATTTCAAAAACATCTTTTGTGTAGGCAGAAGAACTAAGAAGTTGATTCAACAGAAAATAGGACCTGTAAATCATGCTGAAAAGAATGCTGAAAAGTTAGCGGAGTACCTTTCTAAAGAGATGAAAGGGAATAACGTCACCTATTTTTGTAGTGATTTACGTTTAGATACTTTATCTAAGATATTATCTGAAAATAAAATTAAAGTAAACGAAGTTGAGGCTTATAAGACTATGTATAGTCCAGAGATAGTTCTTGAAAATGTTGTTGGAGTGCTGTTTTACAGTCCTTCCACAGTAGAAAGTTATCTCCAAAAAAACAGTACAGATAAGGTGGCTTTTTGTATTGGAGCATCTACCGCTAAAGAGGCAAAAAAACATTTTGAAAAAGTAGAAGTTGCTCAAATACCAACGGTAGAAAGTGTTATTGAATTAGTGAATTTACATTATGTACAATAGAACTAGAAGATTAAGAAAATCTGAGGGAATTAGAAGATTAGTACAAGAAACAAAACTTTCTGTAGATGATTTTGTTTACCCGTTATTCATAGAAGAAGGCGAAAATATAGAAACAGAAATTGTTTCAATGCCAGGAATTAAACGCTATTCATTAGATAGAATTTCAAAAGAATTAGAGGAGGTTGTTGAATTAAATATTCCTGCTGTTTTGCTATTTGGTATTCCTTCCAACAAAGATGAAGAAGGAACAGAGACCTGGAATGATAACGGAATTATGCAACAAGCAATACGTTTTATCAAAAAAAACTACCCAACATTATATGTAATTACAGATGTCTGTTTCTGTGAATATACCTCTCACGGACATTGTGGAATTATTCATAATAATGATGTAGATAATGATGCAACACTTGTAAACATAGCAAAACAAGTAGTTTCTCATGCAAAAGCAGGAGTAGATATGGTAGCACCTTCTGGGATGATGGATGGAACCATCAAAATGGTTCGTGAAGCATTGGATAATACAGGATTTGTAAACTTACCAATTATGGCGTATTCAGTAAAATATGCATCAGCATTTTATGGTCCGTTTAGAGATGCAGCAGACTCTGCACCAACCTTTGGCGATAGAAGAACCTATCAAATGGATCCTGCAAACAGAGATGAAGGTTTGCGTGAAGCTAATTTTGACGATCAAGAAGGAGCCGATATTTTAATGGTGAAACCCGCCTTGTCATATCTAGATATTATACGCGATTTAAAAAATGATTTTGACAGACCAATTGCTTGTTACAATGTAAGTGGAGAATATGCTATGGTAAAAGCAGCAGCAGAAAAAGGGTGGATAGATGGAGAGAAAGTAATGATGGAGAGTCTGCTTTCTATGAAAAGGGCAGGAGCTAGCATCATTATTACTTATTTTGCAAAGGAAGCGGCCAGGGTTTTAAAAAAAAAATAACGATTATTTAAAGAGCCTCCATAACCCAATTAAATTAAAAGCGGTAAAAAGGTTCTTAAAGTTACCACTAACAACAAAAAAATGAGCTTTAAAAAATCTCAAAAACTATACGAAAAAGGGCTAGTAAATCTAGTAGGATCGGTTAATTCTCCTGTAAGAGCATTTACATCTGTTGGAGGAAATCCCTTATTTATTAAAAGAGGAAGAGGTTCTCAAATTATAGATGTT
>CAZAIL010000225.1:0-2616 GCA_964485155.1 uncultured Flavobacterium sp. | reverse complement strand
GATTCAATTTGTCTTTTTTCATGATTTTTTACAACTTTAATTAAGTGTGCATTTTTATCATGAAACGAAAGGTCTAAGTAGGCAAAACTAAGTTGTCTTAAGGTTTGAAGTCCTTGTTGAAAGTAAGCTGCTTTCTTAATTTTATCTATGAATTTTTTTGGAATTACTTCATTAGTATCATAATGTTTTGCAAATAACGCTAATGCTTCTGACTGGTAGCACCAATTTTCCATTATTTGACTCGGTAATTCAACAAAATCCCAATAAACACTAGTACCACTTAATGCACTATAAGCTGTATCGGCTAGTATACCATGTAGTGCGTGTCCAAATTCATGGAATAGAGTAGTTACTTCTTGAAAAGTCAGTAAGGAAGGTTTCTTTTTTGTAGGTATAGAGAAATTGCACACAATCGACACATGAGGTCTTTGTGAAATATTTTGGGATTTATAACTGGTCATCCAAGCACCATTTCTCTTTCCTTTACGAGGAAAAAAATCAGTATATAAGAGAGCATGAAATTTCCCTTCTTTTTGCACCTCATAAACCTTCACCTCATCATGATATGAATCTATTTCTTTGGTTATTATAAAGCTTAAGCCGTATAATTTGTTAGCGATTGTAAATAATCCGTCTAAAACATTCTCTAAGGAGAAATATGATTTTAGTAGTTGTTCATCTAGGTCTAAGGTTTCTTTTTTTAATTTTTCGGCAACGTAAGCAGTATCCCATTTTTCTAGTGTTACTATACCAAGTCTTTTAGTTGCATAGTTGACCATAGTATTCCATTCGTTTTTTGCAGCCGCTTGCGCTTTTTGATTTAAATTATCCAAAAAAGATTTAACATTTTTTTCAGATTGTGCCATACGCTCTTCAAGAACAAATGCAGCATGAGATTCATATCCAAGAAGTATTGCTCGTGTTTGTCTTAGTTTTATGATTTGAAGAATTATAGTTGAATTATTATGTTTATTTTCTTGAAATCCTCTTTTTCCAAAAGCACTATTTAACTTTTTCCGCAATCCCCTATTTTCTGCATAGGTCATAAAAGGATTATAACTCGGATAATCTAGGGTAAAGAGCCAGCCTTTTTTGCCTTTCTCTTGTGCAATATTTTGAGCTGTTTCAATGACATTGTCAGGCAATCCTTTAAGATCTGATTCATTTTCAATATGTAAAGAATATGCTTGGGTATCTGCCAACACATTTTCTCCAAAACAAAGACTCAATTGGGCTAGTTCAGTATCTATAATCCGTAGCTTTTTTTTTGCATCATCATTTAAATGCGCACCATTTCGCACAAAAATTTTATATTCTTTTTCAAGTAACATAAATTGTTCAGGAGTTAGAGAGTCCCTAGCTTCATTGTTATATACATAACTAATGCGTTTAAATAGCGTTTCATTTAATCGTATATCATTTTGAAAACGTGTTAACAAAGGTGCTGCATCTTGTGTAACTTTTTGAAGCTCTTTATTGGTTTCTGCACTATTGAGATTAAAAAGTAAATTACTATTTCGACTAACTAGTGTGCCAATTTTTTGTAAAGTTTCAAGAGTATTTCTAAAAGTGGGCGTTTCTATTTGTTTAGTAATCTCATCTATTTCTTTTAATGCTATTGCAATAGTTGATTCTAAAGCTGGAATAAAGTGATGAGCTTTAATTTGATGAAATGGTGCTGCTTCAAAAGGAGTTTTAAAGTTAGTTAATAGTGGATTATTCAAGTAGTTATTTTTTTAATTGTTCGCTGTTTTTTAGCACTTTATTCTTTAGACTTTCTTTATATAAAACTATTTTATTAAGCACTTTTTCATCACTACTTCCAATAATTTGAGCAGCTAATATCCCAGCATTTTTTGCTCCATTTAGCGCTACTGTTGCAACTGGAACACCTCCAGGCATTTGAAGAATTGAAAGAATACTATCCCATCCGTCAATCGAATTACTGGATTTTATAGGAACCCCAATGACTGGAAGAGGTGTAAGTGAGGCTATCATACCTGGAAGATGTGCAGCACCTCCAGCCCCAGCAACTATAACCTTGAGCCCTCTTTTATGGGCTTGTGCTCCATAGGACATCATTTTTTCAGGTGTTCTGTGCGCAGATACTATGTCTACTTCAACTGTAATATTTAATTTTTTTAAGAAAGCAATAGCTTCTTCCATTACCGGAAGATCTGACTTGCTGCCCATTATTATCCCTACTTTTATCATATTATTTTGTAATTACTTCAATAGTTTCTTTTACATGTTCTGCAATTTCACGAGCAGTTTCAAGGTTTTTATTCACGATGGTTATATGACCCATTTTACGAAATGGACGAGTTTCTTTCTTACCATAAATATGAGGATTAACTCCTTCAATTGCTAAAATTTGATCTAAGTTTTTAAAATGGACTGGGCCATTATGTCCTTCTTTTCCTACAAGATTCACCATTACTCCAGCTACTTTGTTTTGAGTGTTGCCTAGCGGAAGGTTAAGAATAGCTCTTATGTGTTGTTCAAATTGTGATGTGTATGAAGTTTCAATACTACAGTGACCACTATTGTGTGGTCTGGGCGCTACTTCATTCACAATTAATTCACCTTCTTTTGTTAAAAATAATTCTACAGCTA
>CAZAIL010000224.1:0-2639 GCA_964485155.1 uncultured Flavobacterium sp. | reverse complement strand
ACAGTGTCATAATTTGTTTTTTATCGCCTATGGGGATTAATAACATCCCTCCCACTTTTAGTTGGGCTAATAATGGTTTAGGAACAAAAGGAGCACCCGCAGTTACTATTATTTTATCAAATGGAGCTTTCTCTTTCAAACCTTTATAACCATCTCCAAAAATAAATTTTTTAGGATTATAGCCAAGCTTCGGTAAAAATAAAGAAGTTTTTTTGAACAACTCGTGTTGGCGTTCAATTGTATAAACTTCAGCTCCTAATTCTAACAAAACTGCTGTCTGATAACCAGATCCAGTTCCTATTTCTAAGACACTATTTCCTGGACTTATTGCTAAAATTTGAGATTGAAAAGCAACTGTATAAGGTTGAGAAATGGTTTGTTCTGCTGCTATAGGAAATGCTTTGTCTTGATAAGCATGATCTGCAAAAGAAGAATCAATAAACAAATGTCTTGGGATTTTTTTAACTGCATTTAATACATTCTCGTTTATAATTCCTTTCTTTTTTAGCATGTTTGCTAATTGATTACGAAGGCCTTGATGTTTGGAAGTATCTTTCAATTTGTAACTTTATTGAGAAGCCTAAAAGTAGAATAATTGATTTTAAATTCCTATAAAATTGTATCTTTGTTATCGGTTCATTAACAACATCAAAAAAAATATTTTATGCTAAAAGCGGGAGTATTAGGTGCTGGTCATCTAGGAAAAATTCATCTAAAACTACTACAAGAATCAAATCTCTATGATTTAATTGGTTTTTATGACCCTTCTAAAGAAAATTCAGAAATAGTAGCTAAAGATTTTGGGTACCATTCTTTTAATTCTATTGAAGAATTAATTGATGTTGTAGATGTCATAGACATCGTTACACCTACTCTTTCTCATTTTGAATGTGCCAAACTAGCTATTGAAAAAGGCTGTCATATTTTTATTGAAAAACCAATTACCAAAACTGTTGTAGAGGCTGAAGCTATTAGAACTTTAGCCAGTCAAAAACATGTCAAAGGTCAGGTTGGGCATGTAGAGCGATTTAATCCTGCTTTTACAGCTGCTAAAGACATGATTAACTCTCCTATGTTTATAGAATGTCATCGATTAGCTGAATTTAATCCCAGAGGAACGGATGTTCCTGTAGTGTTAGATTTAATGATTCATGATATAGATATCATTTTAAGCGTGGTTGATTCACCTGTAAAGAATATTCATGCAAGTGGAGTTACTGTTATTTCTGAAACTCCAGATATTGCAAATGCTAGAATAGAATTTGAAAACGGATGTGTAGCCAATTTAACAGCCAGTAGAATATCTATGAAGAATATGCGAAAATCTCGCTTCTTTCAGAAAGATGCCTATATTTCTGTAGATTTCTTAGAGAAAAAATCTGAAATTGTTAGAATGAAAGACGTTCCAGAAAAACCAGATGAATTTGCCATGATTCTTCAAAATGCAGAAGGTGTTAAGAAACAAATATATTTTGACAATCCAGAGGTAACTCCCAACAATGCTATATTAGATGAATTAGAGTCTTTTGCTACAGCCATTGAAAATAACACAAAACCTGTAGTTTCTTTGCAACAAGGTACTAATGCCTTAAGAGTAGCACAGCGAATTATTGATTGTTTTTAGAAGCAACGTTATCTTCTAAAATTTTAAGATTACAGGCGCGTTAGGTATTGAAGTAGAAATCCTTTATATGAAGAATGAATAAAAATATTGGCACAAAAAGCCCGTTAAAACGCCCACAAAAGAATCATCATAAAAATAGTAAAATTATTAAATACAATACACATGAAAAATATAGCTGTAATTGGAGCTGGAACCATGGGAAATGGAATTGCCCACACCTTTGCTCAATATAATTATAATGTACAATTGATTGATATTTCTCAGAAATCTCTTGACAAAGGTATTGCTGCAATCTCCAAAAACTTAGATAGGATGGTTGCTAAGGAGAAAATAACTGCTATAGATAAAGATAGAACACTTGCTAATATTACTACCTATACTTCTATTAAAGAAGGAACACAATATACAAGTTTAGTGATAGAGGCGGCAACTGAAAATTTAGATTTAAAATTAAAAATTTTTAAAGAATTAGATGAGGTTTGCCCAGATGATACCATTTTAGCAACAAATACCTCTTCTATTTCTATTACTCAAATAGCAGGAGTAACAAGCAGACCAGACCAAGTTATTGGCATGCATTTTATGAATCCAGTTCCTATTATGAAATTGGTTGAAATAATTAGAGGCTATAATACTTCTGATGAAGTAACAAAATTTATAGTTGACCTATCTAAAAAAGTGCATAAAATACCTGTAGAAGTAAATGACTACCCTGGTTTTGTAGCTAATAGAATCTTAATGCCTATGATTAATGAATCTATTGAAACACTCTACAACGGTGTTGCTGGAGTTACAGCAATAGATACCGTTATGAAATTAGGAATGGCTCACCCAATGGGGCCATTACAATTAGCTGATTTTATAGGTTTGGATGTTTGTTTGTCTATTTTAGAGGTGATGTATAACGGTTTTAAAAATCCAAAATATGCACCATGCCCACTATTGGTAAATATGGTAAGAGCGGGTAAATTAGGCGTAAAATCAGGAGAAGGTTTTTATGATTATTCTGAGAGCA
>CAZAIL010000223.1:0-2663 GCA_964485155.1 uncultured Flavobacterium sp. | reverse complement strand
ATTAACAAAAAATATGAATCAGCTTCAGATAGGCTCAAAGAAAAAAATTATCGCAAGGTAAATGCCGATGACATACAGAAATTAATTGAAGGTTTGGGAGCCTCTAAATTCCAAAGCTTAATGAACAGACATAACGATCCTACAAGATCAAAGATTTACGGCACCCCCGATTTATTTCTCTGGGCATTGAATAGCGAAAGCCAAATGGTGGAATACATTCGATTTGTGGAAGTTAAAAAACCTCGGGAACCACTTAGCCCAGATCAAATAGACGAACTTACCTATCTAAATTTTGAATTGAATTTAAAAGCGAGAGTTTTGCGGCTGCGTGAAGCGACGTCTAGAACCGTTAATGCATGAAGGCATCATTAAAATTTAAGCTATTATATGGTACGACCGCCAAAGTTTGCTTGTATAGCTGCATGACATCATTAGGATTCTGAAATGAGTGAGCCCAAAAACATAAAGCCTGCCTTTAAAGGCAAAAGTATTGGTGGGTTCATGTATGCGCATAAAAGCGCCCAGCCGTTATTGTTGGAAAAGCATTCACAATCACTTAATAAATCCTTGCAATTATTAAGTGATTTTAAGCTTTGGAATGTAGTTAAGTTCAATCTCAAGGACGATACAAAGCTATCATTTCTAGAATATGGAAGTTTTGAAAAAAATGAATTTCCGTACCTTATCCGAAGCTGTCAGGTTGATCTTAAAACTCAAACAATAAAAATCCGCAAACATTCCACGTCCAATCCCCCTGTCCTGCATCGTAAAGAACTTTTAATACGCCCAGATCATCCTGCGTTAGCCAAATTTCAAAACTTAACGCTCCAATTAGAAAGCCTAGGTGCATTTAAAAACATAGTGAAGCTTGGGACCAAAACTCGTTGGGAAGATGAACTGAGTGAGCTAAACATTATAGTTAAAGACCACGTCGCAACTCAAACAGGCGTGCCAACTAATGTCAGTTGAAGTCCAAAGACACAAAACTGCTATAGGACGGCCTGCGCTCTCTTTGCCCGCTAAGTTACTATTTCAATCAGGCTTAGTGACCGATGAGACATCAGTATTGGATTATGGCTGTGGCCGAGGTGACGATGTAAAATTCCTGAAAGAGCTTGGCATCCCAGCTGTTGGCTGGGACCCACATTTTGCACCTAACCCTGCCCGTCTTGTACCACATGATATCGTAAGCCTTGGTTTCGTGTTGAACGTAATTGAAGACCCGACGGAACGAAAAACTGTACTGAGAGATGCCTACGCATTAGCTGACAAATGCCTTTCCGTCAGCGTTATGCTACATTCCCAAAATGATACAGCCACATCCATCCCTCATAGCGACGGCCAGCTCACTGCAAAAAAAACGTTCCAAAAGTATTATGAACAGATTGAATTAGAAGAACTTATATCCAATCAACTTTCCGCTTCGCCAATTGCTGCAGCACCAGGTGTATTTTTTATATTTAAGGATGAAACACTAGAGCAAGACTTTTTGCTGAAACGCCAACTAGGAATAATTCAAGACTATGAACCAAGAGATCTGCTTGCCAAAGTTAATGAGCAAAAAGAAAAGTCAGATTTAGTTTTACGGACCACTCAAAACCTCGTTCGTCACACGCTTGCCTTTGCGCGAAAACCTGAGCTTGGCGAACTACCTAGGTATTTCAGACAGCAGCTCGCAAAAACAGAATTAAGCTATCGGCGCGTTTTCAATGCGGCAAGCCAGCAGATTAGTGAGGAGCAGCTCAAAGAGGCAGTCATTCGCAAAAAGGAGCAATTAAAACTATTCTTCGCTATGTACCTGTTCTCAAGTAGACCCAAGTACAGGACACTTAATAGTACACTTCAAAAAGACGTAAGGCTTCATTTTGGAGCCATGAAAGACTTGGAAAAAGACTCCAAGGAACTTTTATATTCTTTGGGTAATACGGAACTCCTCCTCGCCGATAGCCTAGACGCACAAAGCGCCGGATACGGCCATTACCACGATGAAAAGTTCACATTAAGAGCCGAACATTTACCCAATATTCCTATCCGGCTCCGAGGTGTTGTTGCACTTGCAGAGCGGCTTGCTGGCGCTATCGACGGCAATGATCTCATCAGAATACACATAGAAAGTAAGAAAGTTTCTTACATTAAAGTTGAAAATTTTGATACCAGCCCTCTTCCACGCATGATGGCTAGAACAATCGTTAAATTTCGAAAGAATGAAATTGTTAATTTGGATCATAGTAAAGATGGCCGAGTAAAAATGGTCTATTTAAAAAGCCGTTGGATGAAAAAAACAGATCAGAACTATCAGGCGCAATTAGAATTTGATGACTTAATCCTAAATTCGCTCGATCTAGATTTCAGTGGTGAAGGACCAAAATTTGAACAATTTGCAAAAGCACTCATGGAAAATAAAATAGCGCTTCCTGAGTACAAAAAATAGCATCGCCGAAAGTCAGTAAAACTCTAGCTCTCTCGAAGTTTGATGTACGTTGCGCTGAAAATTTCAACAGCCTCTAAAAGATTATCTTTAGTAATGGTGATATCAAGGCTCAGTCTCACAGAGCTCTGAGCACGCCCTGTGTCACCGTATAAGGCTAGAAGAACATAGCTCGGCTCAATGGAGCCAGAAGAACAAGCCGAACCGCTCGACGCGCATAGATTAGGTTGCAGCA
>CAZAIL010000222.1:0-2689 GCA_964485155.1 uncultured Flavobacterium sp. | reverse complement strand
ATTGCATTTGAATTTATATTATACACTCTTTTGTTTCTAGTTTCTTTGCTAGATAGAGCAGTTCCAGATTCTTCTTTCTTAAGTATAATGTCTAATTTTTTGGCAAGCGCTGTACTTTCAATATCAAATTTTTCTGAAACCTCTTCGTATTGTTCAAATAACAATTCCATTGTTACTTCTTGATCACCAGCTTTGAAACGGTCGAAGTATGTTTTGAAATAATTGTATAATAATTTGGGATTTGTAAAACTTATCGGATCTTTTTGATAGGCCATATCAAAAGTGTCGTAAACTTCTTTTAATGTTCCAATCTTAAAATCCAAAAGGGCTTGAGCTTTTTTACTTATAACATCACCAATAATACTTTTATTTCTTCTTTTAGGAAAATATTCAATCCATTCTCCATAAAGTTTAATGATATCTTCTTTTGCAGAAGCCACCTCCTCAGGTGTTCCGTTTTTAATTAGATCTTTTAAAATTCTTTCACCATAAGAATAAATAGCTGCATTAATTGAAGGACAGCTTTTTCTAACCTTCATCCATGGTTGGAAAGCCGACTTATAATTTTTTACTTTTGCAAACTCTGCAAAAATGGATAAATCTTGCATGCACACATCAGTATCTTGAGCTAATAAGAGCGAATGAAATAAAAGAGTTAAAACCATTACTCTTAAAACAAGTATCTTTTTCATTTAATTAATTTTAATTATACTTTCTTTTAATAAACCAAATATCATTTAACGATAATCCAACGCGTAAGGCAATAAGAGATTCTTTTACCAAATTATCTTCTTTTTGACCGCGTTGACTTAATTCTAGGCCAACATTAACATTCGAAAGGCCTCCTAAAGGTAATCCCATTCCAAAAGATATGCCAGTTTCTATTAAAGGAATATTATTTACGATTAAACCCATTTGTTCTGAACGAAAACCAAATCTATAAACAACTCTGCTCCAAAAATTTGTGAATGAAGTGTAGTTTGGAATATAGAATCCTCCTACAGACCATTGTTTAGAGTCTCTATAGCTGATGTTATTACGTTCAAAAAAATTATTCTCAAAATTAGCAGATTTAATTAAATTTCTTTGTATTCCTAAAAACCATTTTTTGTTTTTACCAAAACCAACGCCAGCACGAATTGTTTCCGAAACATCTAAAGAAGTTTTTTCTAGACCAAAAGGCTGAAGATCAACTTCAACAAAATCTGATAATGACTCACTTAAAAGTGATTGAGTGTAAAATATTTTGTCATTTTGAGATGTTAATGACGCCTCTGGTTGATAAGAAAACATCCCTTGGAGCTTATATTTCTTTTTGATAGGAATAATTGTTTGTGCAGAAAGCAACAAGTTTAATCCCGACAAACTGGATTGATTTGTAAGAAAGGTGCCGTTATCTACTCCCTCTGTAAACTGACCTGTTCTATAAAATAAGTTTCCAAAATTATAATTAATCGTAGCTCCTAAAGAAAGGAATTTTGTGAGTGGAACCCCGACTGATAAGTAGGTTTGGTTTAGACCCCCAGTTCCTTCATAACGATTTAATGTTTCTAAACCATTTACTCCAGAGACATCTTCAATTCTATAGCCCACAGAAGAATATGGTATTATACCAAATCCAAATCCGAAAATTCCTGCAGGAATACTAACCGACAAATAATCAAGAGAAGCAGTATCAGCATTTGTAGATTCTGTAATAGAAGCAATATTATTATTACGGTAATTTACACCAACCGAGTAGGTGGTTAATTTCAAAAAAGCATAACTAGCTGGGTTATTTAAATTTGCATGAATAGAGTCTGTAAAGACATCTAAACCTCCCATGTGCCTGGTTGCCTGCGTTCCATTAAAATTTCGCTCTCCCAAGCCACTAGATGAATATGGGGATGCTGAACCACTTTGGGCTAGCGCTATGCTAGTCATTAAAATGAAGAAAAAAAACCAATTTTTTTGTATCATGAAATTGAATTCATTAATAGTATATGATTCAAACCTTTAGCTAAAAAATTTGAATGGGCAAATATGCTATTTTTAAATGGTTTTGGCAACATTTCTGCATCTCCACCTGTTAAAATAATAGTTAAATACTCATAATTTAGTTGATAAGCTTCAATCACACCTTTTAATTCATTCATGATTCCATTAAAAACTCCTGAATGAAGTGCTGTTTCTGTTGATCTCCCGCAATCTTCTATTGTTTTTTTTGGGATTAATAAAGGTAGTTTCCCTGAATAGTGATGCATACTTTTATATCGCGTTGAAAAGCCCGGACTTATTGATCCTCCTTGATGTACCCCGTCTCTATTCAATAAATCATAGGTTATGCAGCTTCCTAAATCAATGACTAGAACATCTTGTTTTGGATATAAATATGCACTTGCTGCCAATAAGGCAATGCGATCTTCTCCTAATTCTAGCGAAGGGTTATAGAGTGTTGTAAAAGGTAATTTTAAATCAATTGAGCAACGAAACAATTGAAACTTTTTCAATGCAGATTGAAGTGGTTTTTCTAAAGAACCATTAACATCTGAGAGTATTGCTTTTGATAGGCCTGGATAGATTTTCTTTATTTTGTTTAACGAAACTTCCCAATTGATCAATTCTTCTGCAAACGCATCTAAAATAATATCCTTGTCAAACACATAGTATTTAATACGTGTATTACCGATATCAATAATGAGTTGCATCT
>CAZAIL010000221.1:0-2696 GCA_964485155.1 uncultured Flavobacterium sp. | reverse complement strand
TATTAATTTAAATGAAAATATAAGAGATTTATTGAAAAAACAAGTTGAAGAAAAATGTAATGATATTGGATATATTTTAAAAGATAGTATAAATAATATTGCTTAAAAATAGACCGTAACAGAACTATAAAGGCATTTTTACCTCTAAAGTTTTCTAGTAATTTAAAAGTACTTAATTTCTAAAAAACATTTTTTTTAACCTTTACTAAACATAACAAATAAAAACAAAATTACCTAATCAAAAACTTATTTTCAAATTTAAACAAACATATTATAAAAATAAACATAATGATCCCTGTTTGTCTATTTAATATATTTTCTGAAAGCATTTGAATTAAAAAGAAAACTATAATTGATGTAAGTAAATATTTTCTTTCTCTAATCGATATAATAAATTGATGATATATAAAGTATATTAAAATAAATAAAGCCAACACACCACCGTTTAAGTAATAGTCTAAAAACTGATTATGTGAATTTAATTTTTCTTTAAATAAATAGTCTGATTTATTTTTGTAACATTCTATTAATGCCAAATCTCCTTTACCCCATCCATAACCAAGAAAAGGTCTGTTTTTAATTGTCTCAAATACACATTTATAGACAGCAACTCTAACACTGGTTGAATTAGTGGTCTGAAGTTCAGTATATGTAGACCTTATGCCAAGTTCTTTAAATCTTCTACTCATATTAGGGAAATAGGTAAGGCATAATATAAACATACTTAATAATAATAAAACTAAAATTAACTTAGTTCTTGTATTTCTTAATTTTAAAATTAAAAATAAAACAGAGGATATTAGGACTCCAATTATAACTCCTTTACTGGACAGCAATAACAAATGAAAAATATTAATTAGGTTTATTATAATTAATATTATTTTTTTATTATTATTTATAATAGAAAAAAATGCTAGAGAAAATAGCAAGGATAATCCTAAATATAAACTTATATATATTGGATGATCATTAATAATTGGTATTTCTAAAATGAGTTTTCTAAAAGAATTCACCCTAAAACCATCCTTCTTAAAAAGGTTATTATAATAATAAAAATAGAGACTAATAATAGATAAAATTGTAGTACTTAAGATAAAACATTTTATAAATAAGAAAACAAAGCTTCTTTTTACCTTTTTATAGTGAAGCAAACAAAAAGCTAGAGGCACAATAACTAATGATAAAGATGTCTCAATTTTGTTTTTAGGAAAAAAAAAACTACCCGTATAAAATATACTTAAAAAACTTACGAAAAATAATGAAGAAAGTCTGAGAAAATCTCTTGTAGGGAATTTTATTTTCTTTTTTTTGAAAAAAAGATAACTTACTAAAATTAATAATACTACTACTGGAAGTCCTTTTAAACGGGAGGGTAATAGCGGGAAAAAACCAAACAAACAAATAGAGTATGCTAGTAGTTTGTCTTCAATGATTATTGTTTTGTTTATTTCCATTTTAATTGTTAAATTCTCAAACCCTTATTTAATAAATCAGATTATTTCTATTTAAAAAATTAATTTTTTATCACTTTCTAAAAATATTATAAAAGTAATTATCCAAAACATAAAATTGGACATCATGTGTGGAAATGATATAAATGAATCAAAAATGATTACCACAACATACAGAGCACTTAAGGTAAGTGCATAATTATTAGAATTATTCAAAACGTTTCTACAACTTTTAATTAATTTAAAAATAAATGTCAAATATAATAATAAGCCTAATATACCAAATCTGTGAAGTACTGCAAAAACACCTATATGAATATGTCTAACTTTTGACAAATCTGAATTAGATCCTGCTACTGCAACGTCATAAGTGCCAGATAAATCTATAGTTGCGCCAAAACCATTTCCAAATAAATTAATGTAGAGATTTGAATCAGAAAATTGCTTCAAAACACAGGAAGCTTCATAAATTCTTTGGCCAGTAGACATATCTGTAAAATTAAAAGTCTTAAAGTTTGCGTGTCTAAAAAAGTATACTGTATTAATATAAGCCCCTGTTGCTTTTATTGATTCCCAAAAAACAATAGCTCCTATAACGATTATTACACTTGGCACTATCGCTAAGTATATCTTCTTCTGTTTACTAACTAGGGTTTTTTCAAAAACAAAAAAGTACAAAACTAAAATCCCTATCATTATTAATGAGCTTTTACCTATTAAAGTATTCATTATAAGAGCTGGTGTACCGATAATAAAAATTATACTTTTAAAACTAATTTTTGTTAGAAAAAATACGTAGGCAATACCCAAAAGAGTAAAGTACGAAAATTGTAGTTTAAAGCCTAAAATGGCCATTATACACGAGATTATTAAAAATAAACCAAAGTATTTAAAATAGTCATCTACTTTAAAACCTGATTTATTTACTAAAAGATAAAAAAAAATTGGTAGCATAGCAATAAATGCATCCAGTAAAATTAACTTTAAACTATTTCTAAAAATAAAGGAATTAATTAATATTATTATAAAAAGGATTACATATAAAATTATGTTTCTGTTAATTTTAGTGACCTTGTTTTTAACGCTTAAGAAAATGATTAACAAAAAAAAAGGCAGGGATGCAATGGTCATGATTCTCTTAGCATAGAAATCTTGTAGAAATATATTTCCATCTGCTAGATTTAAAACTCGAGGAATCATCATTGAGATAAAACAAATGACAATAAAAAATAATACTAGTTTATT
>CAZAIL010000220.1:0-2696 GCA_964485155.1 uncultured Flavobacterium sp. | reverse complement strand
TCGAAAACGTTTGCACTCAAACGTGCCTTATTTTGAGTCTATAAATATGAGAACGAGAATCTCATAAATGGACATCGGCTCCTTACGCCCCACAATGTTCACACAAAGACCGTCCAACCGGACACCAGTTTTTGCATAAACCTGACGGCTTTGGGAGCCACTTATCGTTACTGTATGCAGTTGCTACTCTTGATAGCCTAGGCATAAATTCGTTCCATATTTCGGGTAGCTGCTCACGCGTGAACACCTCCTTATCAAACTTCTCAACCTTCAACCAGATGAACCCTGTAACTACGCGTTGGACCCAAGGATACATAGCGAACGCTAGGGCAGCGAATAGCTTTAACTGGTCGTTGTCGGGCCTGTGTTTACCCGTCTTCCAATCTAGTAAGTAAGCGGTGTCAGAGCCAACTACTCCGATGTCTATTATACCTCGGACCCAGACGTCTTTGGCCATCCACTTTGTCTGGCGGAAATCTTTAGTGAGAGCCACACGCTCCTCCACCACACGTCTGCCTTCGATAGATAGTATCTGTTTCACGTAGCCTTCGTACTTCTGCATTTCTGGGGGCAGGGGCTGTCCTTTAGCAGCGAACAACTCCAACGCCTTATGTACTTGGTTCCCCCACAGTGTGGCCTCAGTCTGCTTTTCGACAACTTGCTTTGTCACACGCGTAAGCTGAAATCGCTTTGGGCACGTCTCGAACGCAGTTAGCGCAGAATAAGACCACGGTTTAGTTAACTCCACTTTGGCAACTCCATTCCTTCATTGATCTCCGTATCAATTATCTCCCAAAACACAGCCAACAGTTCGGCTCGGGCTTCGGTGTCGATACGGCCTGATGAGAAGGAGGCACGATGTCCGTCGAGGAACTCCAACCTTCTCTTTGACCACTGATGCTCCAGACGAGATACCCACTGTAGTCGAGTATGGTAGTCTGTCTCACCATGTAGCTCTTCTGCTTTGGCAACTGCCCTGTGGGACCGTTCCCGTCTCATCTGCTGCACATACCGTCCGTTTATTCGACGGTAGTGAGTTTGTATTTGCTCCCATGCTTGGTCGCCTTTTGAGAACATGTCTCTGAGGCTTAACAAGTAGATCGTGAAACCTTCTGGGTCTGGCGCAAATGCCATAACAATAGGTTCTAGGAACTCATGCGCTTTAGGTAACAAAAACGTATTAGGGTTTGCTACGTAAGTCTGCATATATTTGTCCGCGAGTGATATCCATTTATTAACTGAGTGCGGGTTCTTCCGCAGAATATCCGTACAGACGTCTAGCGCGGGGCTAGCGTGTTCCGTTGGCTCGTAGGCCATGGTCGTATCCTTCATAATTGGCCATGTCAGACCATGCATCTAATTTCGCTACGAAACTGTGCAAGACGCCAATCGGACGACTGAGTTTGCATCGGTTTTGGTTTGTAACTGTCCACATCAGTACAGTTCTAACTCGGGCATAGCGTTGGAGCTTACTAAAACGCGCTTTCCGCGCTCTCCGTTGATTATCGCTGCGAGTGCTCGGTGGGCCGTTTGATCTGTTCGGCCACGCTTCCTCGACTAAGCGGTTACCTAGGTTCGCATAAAGATCAGCAAGTGTGTCCACTGGCATCGTGTGAGGTATATTTATTTGGTTTTTCATTTAACTTATCTTCTCCCAGAGTAGTCATAACACAGAATCTTAGATGTGTTTACACGTATGTAACATGGAACGGATACATGTGCAACCACATGCGCACAACATACCTATACTTTAGTACAGAATACTATTCCGAACTGTTGCGATTAATAGTAGTCGTCGTACAAAATCTCGGCCATCACTTCCCTGTTGCTAGCGGTGACAGTGTACCGCCTAGAGTTGCCCCGAGGCTGCATTATTGGCAGCTTTGTAAGACCTCCACACTCTACCAGTTTTCTAGTCACGGCATGGACAGTCCCCAGCCTGTGTAGTTCAGGTATCTCGCATAACTCGAAGACGTTACCTTCGGCGCGGTCGTACATCCATCTGATGATTGCTGTTGCCCGAGGTGTACGGTGCGGGAACGGTTTAACATACCAACCGCCACCATTATTAACGTGCATGTATGATCGGTCGATTGTGCCTTCGTGGGCTATCATTGCTAAGCCTAGTTCTTGTTCGGTCATTTTGCGTCTCCATAAGTTTGAGCAATGTCGCCTTCGCTCCATGTTATTAGTTCTGGCCACCACGTTGGCGGTGTCCTCATTATCTCTTGCACTGTGTCGAGTGTCGTTTGAGCTGCCGCCTGGGGAACGACGTAGACGAGCTCGTCGTGGACCATGAGAGCCGGATTTAACCCAGTGACCGCTTGTACAGACAGTGCGTTGTCGGCGATAACACAGCGGGCTAGGAGCTGGACGATGTTCTCTACCATCTTGCCCCCGTATATTGATGCCTTGGAACGTTTGTGCCCGTAGACGATTTCTTCTTTGTCGAACTTCTCGTTGTGTTCTTTGCGCAGGTCAGGGTAGCGAATGAACCCTTTCGGTGTTTTCAGCCCCGTGGGCACTGGGTGCACCATACCCCACGGGTCGATGGCGGCTCCCTCTGAACCTCGCATCATACTAGGCAGGGCGTCTTGGCACTTGCGCCACCCTTGCTTTATCTCTGAGTAGTCAGAACGCCACTGACCTACGATGGTTTCGCTTTCGTCTTCCGTGATGTCGACGCCGCCCATAAG
>CAZAIL010000219.1:0-2705 GCA_964485155.1 uncultured Flavobacterium sp. | reverse complement strand
ACATTATCTCTTAAGCTGCCAGAGAATAGCCATGGTTCTTGGAATACAGTTCCAACAGTGCGGAACAAATCTGCACGAGCATATTGGCGGATATCCGATCCCTTGATCATGACCGTTCCGGTCTCAGGAGCCAGCAACCCAACGATCATTTTCAACAAGGATGTCTTGCCAGATCCGGTGCGCCCTACAATCGCAACTTTTTCACCTGTTTTAATGGACAGGTTGAGACCGTTAAACAGCGGCCGTCCCAACTCCGATAGGCGGAGCGTTGCATTGTTAATTTCAATTGCAACATTTTCAGTATTTCTAATGATTGAAGTCGTGTCATTGTTTCGCATGCGTGGCGCCGACAAAAACCGTTTAAGATTGCCGCGCGCAACGTAGGCTGCGTTTGCGCGCCCCAGTGTTTGCCCAACTTTAGCTAAGGGCCCCAAGGCGCGACCTGACAGAATAACAGTTGCGATAATCGCACCCATTGTGATGGTTTGCTCCACAAAGAGGTGAAACCCATAAACAATGATGGCAACTTGTGCCACTTGTTGGACAATGGTGATCGTGTTCCCATTTATTTGTGCATAGCTTTTAGCTTGATGAGTGGCTTTTGCATAAAAATTAGATTGCGTCAGAAACTTGCGCTTCATCAGAGCAAAGGCGCCATTCGCGCGTAGCGCCTCCAGCCCACCCAAGATTTCAACAAGGAGACCCTGTCGTGATTGCGCCGATGCGGAAACCGCGGCAGAGTTCCGCGCAAGGATTGGCTGGATGGCGAGAATAACGATTAAGATGATCGGGATGCAAGCTAGGGGTATAATGAACAGGGGGCCGCTGATCAGGTAAATGACGACCACAAATACCAGGACAAATGGTAGATCCACGAGCGTTAGAATTGTAGCCGAGCTCATAAATTCACGGTAAACTTCGAAGTCTCGCATCACGGATGAAAGCTCTCCGACAGACTTACGGTCTTTTGTATTTGATACCTCAACAAACTGCTCAAATATATCTTCGTTTACGGCGATGTCGGCACCAACCGAAGCTCGCTCCACTATACGGCTGCGGGCACCCTTTAGAATTGTGTCAAAGAGAATTGCAATGCCAACTCCGATTGCCAAAGCATAGAGCGATTCAGTCGCCTGATTAGGCAATACTCGGTCGTAGACAACCATAATAAAGAGTGACGTCGAAAGGCCTAGTATATTGGAAATCAGAGCAGCCACAGCAATCCATAAAAACCGCGATGTTCCCAATGTTCGTAATGGGCTCAGAGCCTTTAATCGGGATTTTATGGTCTTGTGACCTTCCAGAGCGGGCTGAGCAAAAATTAATTGCCCTGCGTACCAATCTTTGAACTCTTTTCTAGTAAGACGCCGTTTCTTAGAGTTCGAACTCTCATATAAAAAAAAGTGATCTTTACGAACCTCCTCAACAATGGCGAGCTGTCCGTTTTTGCCCAGCGCCAGAGCTGGCACGATAGTCGCCGTTATATCAGAGATGCTTGTCTTGCCTGAATTGCACAGGAAGCCAAAGCCACTTACGGCATCGCTTGCCCAGTCCAGTGTATTGTCTCTAGGACTTGATGAAACAGCTTCCAGCACCTCATTTTTAGTGCATTTTGTTCCGAGCCGGCTTAGAAACGCATAGATGATTAAGGCGTCTCTTTGTGGCTTTTCAGCTTGAATGATTTGTGGGCCTGTCATCAGTTTACTTGTAGACCGCTGTTGATCAGATTACACAAAATAAATAACCCACAAGTTTGACCTGTTACCCCTGCTGCAGTGATACTTTGAGATGAATATTCAACTTTTAATTGCGCCAAAGCGATTTCAGTTTTTGCTCCTGCCAAGATTTCCTTTGCCAGCTCGCTGATGTCGGAGCGACCTGCTTTTAACAGCAACTCTAATTCGCTTATGCGTTCTGTAGAAATAGCCTTTCGGTCAAGCAAAAGCTCTTTCTGTACCTGGTGATAGCTTAGAAAGTTACTCCAGCTTTGTTCAGCCAGCACTGCGTTCTGATTTAAGATTTTCAAATCTAGCTCGGTTACCTTCAGTTCTTCTGACAAGGCCTCGATACGCGCGGCTGCCTCCCCACCGTCCTTAAGTGGAAGACCTATCGTAATACCTGCAAATAGTGTAGTGTCCGCACCGCGCGTTTGGGGGCTAGTCACAGAGGACTGCCACTGGGCAGTTGGAGTGTTACGCGCTTTTTGGATTTCGATTTCAGTGCTTAACTGAGCCTCTCTCAGGTCGATTAACTCTTTTTGGGGAGATGTTTCTACTGAAAAATAAGGCGTTTTAATGGTACCATACCGCTTATTCAGGTCTGACAGCGCAGCGGTATATCTAATCCCCAGCGTATTTTTTAAAAAGCTCTCAGACCTCTGAATACCTAATTGAGACTGGGCGCGTTCAGAAAGGGTTTCATTTTTTAAAGACCGCAACTCAAGGTAGTCCGAGTTTGATAAGACCCCGGCCTGCACCGCGGTTTTGACCAGATTTTCACGCGCATTATAAAGCCCAAGGTAATAGTCGATGATCTTAACAGTTTCTTTCGCAGCAAGTCTTGTTCCATAAGCCTCAATCACCTTTTGCAAAGTTTCGTCCATGACCACTTTTGCCTCAAGCGATGCACTTTGTGCAGCAAGTTCGCTGAGTAATATCGATCGGTCTGTTTGGCCATTATCATATAGGAGTTTGTAAGCTTTGACC
>CAZAIL010000218.1:0-2728 GCA_964485155.1 uncultured Flavobacterium sp. | reverse complement strand
TTGGGCCACTAGCAGTAGCTGTTACGTACGGTAAGTTAATTTCTGTAGTAGAAGTGCTAGATAATTCTATCTTAGCCTTCTCAGCAGCTTCTTTTAAGCGTTGTAATGCCATTGGATCTTTTCTCAAATCCATGTTTTCTTCTACTTTAAATTCTTCAGCTAGCCAGTTGATGATTTTTTCATCAACATCATCACCACCCAAATGAGTATCTCCATCTGTTGCTAATACTTCAAAAACTCCGTCTCCTAGTTCAAGGATAGAAACATCATGTGTACCACCACCAAAATCAAATACTACTATTTTTTTATCATCATTAGCTTTATCTAAACCATATGCTAATGCAGCTGCAGTAGGTTCGTTTATGATTCTGCTTACTTTTAAACCAGCAATTTCTCCAGCCTCTTTTGTAGCTTGTCTTTGTGCATCATTAAAATACGCAGGAACAGTTACAACAGCTTCAGAAACATCATGTCCTAAATAATCTTCTGCAGTTTTTTTCATTTTCTGTAAAACCATGGCAGAAATTTCCTGTGGAGTATACAAACGACCATCAATGTCTACACGTGGAGTATCATTATCTCCTTTTACTACTTTATAAGGTACTCTAGTTGCCTCTTTGGTAGATTCAGAGAATTTATTACCCATAAAACGCTTAATAGAATACACTGTCTTTGTTGGGTTTGTAACTGCTTGACGTTTTGCTGGATCTCCAACTTTACGCTCTCCGCCTTCTACAAAAGCAACAACAGAAGGAGTGGTTCTTTTTCCTTCTGAATTAGGAATTACAACAGGTTCGTTTCCTTCCATCACTGAAACGCATGAGTTGGTTGTTCCTAAATCGATTCCTATAATCTTACTCATAATTATTATTTTATAATTTATATTTTCTTTTTTTCTTTTAACCTATTGACAATTTGTGTGCCAACAGATTTTCGCCTAAAGATTGTCACATTTTAATGCTCTTTCACTTTTTTTGATGACATATTGACAGAAATAATATAGTTAAGGCTGTTTGTTTGCCATTATCAAGAGTACTTTTTAGCTATCTTTTAATTTTAAATAAATAAAAATAATTAAAGATATGAGTAAGTTTGATGAGGATATTTGTTTTTTATAAAGATGGATTTTTAATAAATTTTCAGAGATTTAGCTTCTTCAATCGTTAAAGCTTACGCAGCATCAGTATCTTAATCTACTTAAAACAAGTCTTTAAGGCTAAACATAATTTCTAAATAAAGAATCTAGGTCTTTAATATGAAGTGTATTTAGATGATACAATCATTAAGTAGATCTTTTGACTGGAGAAATAAACAGGGGCAGGTATAGAGCAATTTTTTATTACTCACTTGTAAAGTAGTTAGAATAAGAGTGTACAATTATAAGTTAAGGTTCTATCTGTTTTTTATATGCTGTAAAAGAAGATTGTTAAATTTTTTCTTATAAACAAATTTAATTAAAATCATTACAAAAAGAATCCTGATTCTTATATTCTTAAATACAAATTATTATTATCATTATGAAGTAACATATAAACTTAAAAAACTTAAATCAGTTTTAGGCGGTCAAAAATTGAATAAATACAAGTTTTTTGAAAGCCTTATTTTTAATAAGTTATTAACATGGTTTTTTTTATTTTCAAGCAGTTAAAATTAGTGCTTAGCTACCAAATATGTTAATAAACTAAGATTTATTTAACATTCTATTGCTATAAATGTTTTATTAGTATTTTAATTAATAAAAAGTTAATTTATTGTTAATTAATTATTTAATTGTAATATTGAAGTACTAACCAATAAATATTTTTTAAAAAATGGAGAAAATTTTAAACAAATTACTTGACTTACCTCAGGTAGTCAATTCAAAATTACCAGGAAACACTTTTAATTCTTGGGTTCAAGATTCAGAAGGTAACATCCCAAGTTGGGTGGGTAAGTTTTACACAGTTTCAGCCCTTGTAGTCCTGTTAACATCACTAGTTGTGATTTTATCACCCATTTGGTCGGGTGGAATGGGAGAGAAAATGGATATTTTAGCAAACATTCTATCGATGCTTATATGGGTGTATGCTGCATTTCCTATTTCTCAGGTTATTAGATCTGCTGGAGATGGCTTAGCTGCCTCTAAAAGTGGAACAATTGATTTTATTTTTAAAGATTTAGCACTTGCAAATATTAAAGTACTAGGACATGTTGCAGCTATTGTGGCTTTGTTTGGTGCATTTGCAATGACATTATCATGGGCTACGTCATTAAATGTTTCTGGAGATTTTGCTACAGGATGGATTGAAAATATAAATTATGCATATGCCTTGCCAATGGCAGCTACTGCAGAATTAGCTAATCTTTTAAACCTTTCTTTTATAGGAGATATTCTAGCTAAAGATTGGGCAAATTGGGATCCCACGATGGCGTCAGGATCTGCTTGGAGTTGGGATGGTTTAATTTCTGTTGCTTGGGAGTATGTAGGAGTTGCCGTAGTCTTGGCTAAATTATATGTTGTTTTGGCGATATATAAATTTTTCTACAGTATTATCACCAGTTTGGTAAATTGGTTAAAAAGTCCTTATTTACCTTTCAAGTCTAAATAAAATTTTAAAATTTTATTAAAAATAAAAACCCAAGTAGTAATGATAACTACTTGGGTTTTTTTACTAACCGAAATATTATTAGTCTTTGCTTACAGCTAACGTGTAAACAACTAAACCAAATCCAATTTTGTTAATTGCAT
>CAZAIL010000217.1:0-2762 GCA_964485155.1 uncultured Flavobacterium sp. | reverse complement strand
TTAAAATATATTCCTACCTTAAAGAAAATGATTAAAAAAAGCATTGCTGATTTGCCAGACGTTTATCCTGCTATTAAAAGAGGCATTCCGGTAACTACTCAATATAAGTTACCCATAAGAATTAAGCTAGAAAACTAGTTTAGCATTTTCCAAAGTTGATCTTTTAACTCTTGCAAGCCAATTTGAGCTACCGATGAAAAGAATAAGAAAGGAACTCCGGAGGGCATCTCTTTTTTAATTTCTTCTTGTAACTCATCATCTAACATGTCTGATTTAGAAATAGCCAATAAACGCTCTTTATCTAATAACTCTGGATTGTGCTTCTTGAGTTCATTTAATAAAACTTCGTATTCTTTATGAATATCATCACTGTCTGCTGGTATTAAAAAGAGTAGGGTAGAGTTTCGTTCTATGTGACGCAAGAAGCGGTGACCTAGTCCTTTACCTTCTGCAGCTCCTTCAATAATTCCAGGAATGTCTGCCATTACAAAACTCTTGTATTCTCTATAATCTACGATGCCTAGATTTGGTTTTAGGGTTGTAAACGCATAGTCGGCAATTTTTGGTTTTGCCGCAGTAATTACAGAAAGTAGTGTAGATTTTCCAGCATTAGGAAAACCAACCAATCCAACATCTGCTAATAACTTTAATTCTATTTGATACCAGCCATCTAAGCCGTCAACACCAGGTTGAGCGTATCTAGGTGTTTGATTTGTAGACGATTTAAAATGCCAATTTCCACGACCACCCATACCACCTTCTAGCAGAATTTTTTCTTCTCCGTTTTCAGTAATTTCAAAAATAATTTCACTGGTCTCGCTATCTCTTACAATAGTCCCTAAAGGTACATCTACATAAATATCTATCCCATCTTTTCCAGTACTTCTACTCTTGCTTCCGTCTCCACCTTGTTCCGCTCTAAAATGTTTTTTAAATTTCAGATGAAATAACGTCCACATATCTTTACTTCCACGAAGAATAATATGACCTCCACGGCCACCATCTCCGCCATCTGGTCCTCCTTTGGTGATAAATTTTTCTCTGTGTAAGTGCGCAGAACCTCTACCGCCTTTTCCTGAGGAAGCATATACCTTTATGTAATCAACAAAGTTGCCTTCTGTCATAATTTATAGTGTATCAAAAACTTTTGCTAAACGATCTGTAATCTCTTCAATAGTGCCTACTCCATTAACGCCAAAGTAGTTTCCTTTTGCTGCGTAATAGTCTTTTAAAATAGCTGTTTTTGTATTGTATTCATTAAATCGATTCCTAATCTTATCTTCGTCGGTATCGTCTGGTCGTCCGCTTGTTTTACCACGCTCTAACAACCGCTCAACTAGTAAATCTTCAGGAACTTCGAGGGCAACCATTCCATTAATTTTTTCTCCTTTGGTACTTAGAAAATCATCTAAAGCTTCAGCTTGAGATTGAGTTCTTGGAAATCCGTCAAAAATAAAACCGTTAGCATCAGTATTTTTATCAACCTCTGCTTCTAGCATATGAATGGTAACTTTATCTGGTACTAAATCACCCTTATCCATGTAGGTTTTGGCAAGAACTCCCAGTTTAGTTTTATTCTTAATATTATATCTAAAAACATCGCCTGTAGAGATATGTATAAGATGATATTTTCCTTTTAAGCGGTCTGCTTGTGTTCCTTTTCCGGCTCCTGGAGGTCCAAATAATACAATATTTTTCATTTATGTAGCTTCTGTTGTTAATTGGTAAACTGCTGGTAAATTTCTTCCCAATCCGTTGTAGTCTAGACCATAGCCTACAATAAACTTGTCTTCAATACTTTTTCCGATATAATCAATCGGTAGCTCTTTTCTATATACATCTGGTTTAAAAAATAAGGTAGCAATTTTTAACTGTTTTACCTGTTTATTTTTAAAGCAGTCATATATTTTGTGTAGAGTAGAACCAGTATCTATAATATCTTCTAAAATTACAATTGTTCTTCCTGTTAAGTCTTCGTTGATTCCTATTAATTCGTTCACTAACTCTGTTGAGGTTGTTCCTTTATAAGAGCTTAATTTCACAAATGAGACTTCACAGTTCTGGGTATATTTCCTTATGAAATCTGCAGCAAAAAGAAAAGAGCCGTTTAAAATTCCAATAAATATAGGAACTTCATCAGGGGCTAAATCTAAACTAACTTTATGCACCAATGAGCTGACTATTTCAGAAAGTTCTTTTTCAGAAATAAACGGAGTAAAATTTAAATCGTGTAATTTTATCGTGCTCATGTTACAAAGATATAATGCTCATTTTAAAAAGAAAAACCGTTTTGAGTTACTGAAATAACATCAGTAGTAACAAAACGGTTTTTATCATATGAGCTCTAAAATTATTTTTTTATAGCTTCTTTTCTTTTAGAAGTATCATACATTATAGGAGTAGCCACAAATAGTGACGAATATGTTCCTACAATAACACCAATAATTAAGGCAAACATAAACCCTCTAATAGAGTCTCCACCAAATGTAAAGATGGCTAACATTACTAATAATGTTGTTAATGATGTATTAATTGTTCTTCCTAAGGTACTGCTTAATGCTTTGTCTACAACTTCACTGTAAGCCCATTTGGTATGAATTCCAGCAAATTCTCTAATTCTATCAAAAATAACCACAGTATCGTTCAGAGAATACCCAACTACTGTTAAAATAGCAGCAATAAAAGATTGTCCTATCTCCATATCAAATGGCATAAATTTATAGAGTATTGAAAATATCCCTAATACAATTAGTACATCGTGA
>CAZAIL010000216.1:0-2771 GCA_964485155.1 uncultured Flavobacterium sp. | reverse complement strand
TGTGCCATGAATAATATTATTTAAAAATTAAACTAAGTAGAAAAATGTAAATACAAATACCCAAACTAAATCTACAAAGTGCCAATATAATCCTACTTTTTCAACCATTTCATAATGGCCTCTTTTTTCGTAGGTTCCTACGATGACATTAAAGAAAACGATGATGTTAAGAATGATTCCAGAAAAAACATGAAATCCGTGAAATCCTGTAATGAAAAAAAAGAAATCTGCAAAAATAGTATTTCCATATTCATTTGCTTCTAGATTGGCGCCTTCAACAACAAGTCTAGTTTTTGCTAACTCTGCCAGTCCTTTTTCTCTGGATAGTATTGTTTTTTGTTTTTTATCTAACTCAATTAATTCTGTTCTAATTTGAATGTCAGGATTGGCTTCGAAAGAACTAATAACCTGTGCTATTGAATACTGTGCAATGGTAGCCTCTTCCTCAAACCACAGACCGTTCTTTTTGGTATGTTGTTCTCTTACATCTCCTCTGTCTCCAACTACAAAATCTGCTAATGCAATTTGCTTTCCATCTGCATTTACAAATTGTAAGATCTTACCATCAGTAGTTTTTACAGCTCCATACGTGCCGTTAATAAAAGTATTCCATTCCCAAGCTTGTGAGCCTACAAAGATAATACCACCAATAATTGTTAATAACATATAAACAGTTACCTTTTTCTTATTCATATGATGACCAGCATCCACGGCTAATACCATGGTAACAGATGAGGCTATCAATACAAACGTCATAAACGCAACATATATCATAGGGAATTCACCATGAAAAAAAGGAACGTGTGTAAACACCTCGTCTGCAATAGGCCAAGAATCAATAAATTTAAAACGAGTTAAACCATAAGCAGCCAAAAATGCAGAGAATGTTAGGGCATCTGATATAATAAAAAACCACATCATCATTTTACCATAACTGGCTCCAAAAGGTTTTGCTCCTCCACCTCCCCAAGTAGGTTTCTTTTCATTAGGTACAGCAATGTTTGCTTCCATATATTTTATATAAATATTTTTTTAGTAGTTGCCAAAATTAATCAATTTTCATCATCTAATAAAATAGAAAAAGAAAAATAAATAAATCCATAAAACATCTACAAAATGCCAAAAGATAGCTCCTAGTTCAAAGCCTAGTAAATCATCTGATTTGTAGTGATATTTAAAATGATTATAAATTACAACAAGTAGCACAATAATACCTGCAAACACATGAAATGCGTGCATTAAAGTAATCCCAATGATAAAGGATGTTGAGACAGTGCTGGTAGGTCCTGTAAAAAATAAACCAGCATTCCTTAAATCTTCAAAACCGGCATATTGTTGCCAAACAAATGAAATTCCTAATGCAAATGTGATCAATAAAAATACGATAGATAATTCTCTTTTATCATTTTTGAGCAGTTTTTGAGATATAGCAATGGTGATACTGCTAAGTATAATGAGTATACTGCTAATATAAAAAGCATCTGGCAAGTCAAAAGTTACCCAATCATCTCGTCTCATACTAATTACATAGGCACTTGTAAGTCCGGCAAAAAACATCACCATACTAATCATAGAAACCCATAACATAGGTTTCGCAGATTTCTTTTTACCAACTTTTAATTCTTCTTGTAAGTCCTCTTTGTTAATATTCATGTTAGTGTAAAAATTTATCGATTACATATATAATTTGAATCACTGTGATATATAAGACGCTTGATAGCATTAATTTTCTAGCTTCAATATTTGTTTGTTTTTTATGAAGTAAAACTCCATAATACAACATAAACAATCCTAGAAGGGCAATAATAATGGCTGTAATTGGATGTATGTAAAAAGCACCAGTCATTTTTAATACTGGAGCAATAGATACAAGTATCATTATTATAGTGTAAAAAATAATTTGTTTTGTTGCAGATTGATCTTTTTTATCCATTGGCAACATGATAAAACCAGCTTTCTTATATTCTTCAAACTGTAGCCAACCAATAGACCAGAAATGCGGAAATTGCCAAAAAAATTGAATCATAAATAAAAAACCAGCTTCAATTCCAAATTCATTGGTAGCAGCTACCCAGCCGAGCATAAATGGTATTGCTCCGGGCAGTGCGCCAACAAAAACTGCTAATGGAGAAATAGGTTTCATAGGAGTGTAAGCACAGGTATATAAAAAGATGGATATAGCTCCAAAAAGTGCACTTTTAGAATTGATGCTGTATAAAATACCAAGGCCAATTATGGTGAATGATATTGCAAAAAGGAATGCGTTAGTCTTAGACATTCTTCCGGTTGGAAGTGGTCTATTCATTGTTCTTTTCATCAAAGCGTCCGTATCTTTTTCAATAATTTGATTGAAAGCATTTGATGCAGCTACCATTAAAAAGCCTCCCAAACCTAATAAGAAAAGTACTTGATAATTAATAATATCTACAGCTAATAAATACCCGGCAATAGAAGAAAAAACAACACTCAGAGACAATCCTACTTTTGCAAGCTGTTTGTAGTCTGACAGGACCTTTTTAAAGGAAATTTTAGTGTCGATAACTGTAGTTAAACTCATTAGAAATAATATCGAAGGCAAAGATATTTCATAATAATTGAAATCCAATAGGTTTTGTAAAATATTCAATTAAAATAAAAGTAAAATACTTTTCAAAAGTCTTTGTAGTTTCCTTTTTTGTTTTAAATTTGCAACCGCATTCAAATGAATGTTCGTTCATTAAAATACGACTACGCGAAAGTAGCTCAGGGGTAGAGCATCACCTTGCCAAGGT
>CAZAIL010000215.1:0-2772 GCA_964485155.1 uncultured Flavobacterium sp. | reverse complement strand
AATCCATACTACTTAACCACAGCGGTTCGCAAAGCGGAAACCATAAACATTTACTGGGTAAACTTCGTGATCTAGGAATAACACAACCGGTCAAAACACCTCTAAGTTATGGGGATAGTTCTCATATCCAAGCAACTCTAGACTTTGGTAAAAAGGCACTGGGTCAGCATTTCGTTCCTATTTTAAAGTACATGGATCGCACCGCTTATTTCGATTTAATATGTACTTCAGGCACCGCTATTTTTGGTCATCGAAGACAGGAGGCAGGCAATACATTATTTATCGCATTGATGTCTGGTACTAAGATTTTTCTTCATCCAGAGAGTGTTTTACTGCCTTTCTTACGTGAGCAGGGCTACATCTTTTATACTTGGGACGACATGAGTGTCGAAGCGCTAGGAACGCCTCTAAAGGATTCTGACCGTCAAAAGAACTACGAGCTTGCTTGCATTCAGTTCTCTGAGAAAACGATCGCTGAGAACTACCAACGAATTCTTAATAATGCTATTTAACTCGTTCTCGTTTTTCATTTTCCTACCTATTGTCTTTGCACTTTATTGGAGTCTTGGGAATCGGCTACGTGAGCAAAACATACTTCTACTACTATCGTCCTATGTATTCTATGGCTGGTGGGACGTAAGGTTTCTGTCACTAATCGTTGCCTCAACATTAGTTGATTTTGTCATAGGGAGAGCCATAGATAAAGCAAGGCCTATTTTAAGGCGTAAAACTTTATTAGCTGCGAGTATATTCTTTAACCTAGGTCTTCTTGGTGTATTTAAATACTACAACTTTTTCCTAGATAACTTCCTTGTATTAACTGATAATATTGGATTTCACACAAACCTTAGTCTTTTAAAGATCATACTTCCCGTCGGTATTTCATTTTATACGTTTCAAACGATGTCCTATACTATTGACATCTACAAACGCAAAATAAAACACACTTCAGATTTTATTGCGTTCGCTGCATTTGTAGGCTACTTTCCGCAACTGGTAGCGGGGCCCATAGAACGTGCCTCTCACTTACTCCCACAACTAGAAAAACCAAGGGTATTTGTTTACTCTAAAGCGGTAGATGGTTTACGCCAAGCTCTTTGGGGGTTCTTCAAAAAGGTAGTGATTGCTGATGCAGTTGCCCCTCTAGTTGATCTAGCCTTTAGCACACCAGAATCATACTCAAGCATTGCACTCATTGTAGGCGCTTTACTATTCTCAATACAGATTTATTGCGATTTTTCCGGCTACTCTGATATCGCTATTGGTATATCTAAATTGTTTGGTATCGACCTCATGCAGAATTTTAGAACACCTTATTTCTCTCGAGATATTGCAGAATTTTGGCGGCGTTGGCACATTTCGTTATCAACATGGTTTCGTGACTATCTGTATATTCCTTTAGGCGGTTCAAGAGGATCACTCGCAGTAAAGATTCGCAACACTTTTGCCATATTTCTTGTATCTGGCTTCTGGCACGGAGCCAATTGGACTTTTATCATTTGGGGTATGATCAATGCTCTAATGTTTCTTCCGCTCCTGCTTACCAAAAAAAACAGAACACATCTGGATCATGCTACCTTAAAAGATACCCATAAAATTCTGTGGACATTTACCATAACGACGTTAGCGTGGGTGTTTTTTAGAGCCGACTCTCTTTCGCTAGCAATAGACTATTTACATTATTTGTTTAGTGGTAATACGGGAATTCCTCTTGTGGTAAAACCTTCCTTGCTACTGATGATAAGCATTCTTTTTGTGGGCGATTGGCAGGGTCGGGGAAACGACTTTGCACTAAGCTTTCCTCCTCAAGGGGTACTCTCGCGATTAGCACCATTACGAATAGGACTGTATCTAATTCTAGCCTATCTCGTTCTAATCTATTTAGGAGGTCAACAAAATTTTATTTATTTTCAATTCTAGTATGCGACAATTTCTCCTAAGACTTGTTTTAATTATTGGACTATTTACGCTCGTGTTAACGATCATATTAGCAGGTAATTATTGGCGTCAAACTTTGTTTGTTAAAGGTCAGCATTCGAGGACTATCGTGCTTGGTGATAGCCATGCCACCAATGGATTTAACCCTTTCTATTACCCTTCATCAAGTAACTTTGCACAAACTGCAGAGCCTCTAATAGCCACAGCTAAAAAGATAGAGTGGATCGCTACACATCTCGACGCTGATAGTATTTTATTAATTCTAAGTCCAAATAATATTGCGGGATATAATGAAACTAAGTTTAGCGCAGGTAGAACAGCGAAACAGATGGCTAAGCGCTACTTCTCGCTTTTCGATTATAGTTATTGGAACTCTCAAACTGATTATATAGCAGCCTATTGGCATTGGGCAAGAGAATTTATTGTACCCGATTTATCTGGTAAATACTCCTTCCTGGGATCTTACAAAGTGACAAAAGGAAAATCTAAGGAGGGCTATAAAAAAGTTATAGCTCGTCACTTTAACCCTAACCTTCCTGCATTATCAGAATCTTCTATTTATGCAATTTCAGAGATCACAAAGACTTGTAACCAATATGGCATAACTTTAAGGGTAATAGAAGCGCCGTTGCTCCCTGAATACCGAGTTAGAATACCTCCAGAGGTCCAGGCTGCATTCGATAAGTTACTACTCACTTTACCTGTGAAATCATACACTTTCAAGCCAAATAGCGAATTATTCTTTAATAGTGATCATCTCAATGAAGAAGGGGCGCGTTTGTTTACCCAAGCTATAAGTAATTAAAAGTGATTTTATTCGCGTAAAAAAGCCGC
>CAZAIL010000214.1:0-2776 GCA_964485155.1 uncultured Flavobacterium sp. | reverse complement strand
GACTATTTTCACAAACTATACTAAATTTTACACAAATATTTACACTAAAATCACCAATATGTTCAACTTTTCAAAATTAATTTCGTCATTAATTCTATTCATTAGTTTTTCTTTTAACCATTATGCCCAACAGCTAGCAATAACCTCTGATGCAACTTCTAATGATGAAGGAGGCTCATTTGTAATGACAGCCACTTTAGACGCTGCAACAGCTTCTGATGTTTCTGTTCCACTTGCAATCACAGGAACTGCAACAAATGGTATCGACTTTACAACTGCTTTTGCTACGAGAGGAGCAGAGGTATTGGAACATGAAGCAGACACCTATTTTGGGGATTTTGAAATACATTCTGACGGAAGGTTTTTTCATTTAACTGGCGATATACTTAGGGTGGTAAACATTGAAAGTGATGAAGTAACAATAATAACTCTTTCTCAAAACTATACAAATGTTGGCCTAAGGTTGGTAGGAGACACAATTTATGCTGTCCGAAGTGATAGACGTTCGATATATAAAATAGATGTTTCAGACCTTGCCAATGTTACAGAGACTGAGCACCAGCTAATACCAGGAACCGCAACACTTGAATACTCAATGAGCGTAGAAGGAGATGTTATTTTATACAATATTTATGATGGTGACGCAGACGATTCAGTACGAAGAAAAGTTTATACCAAGACAGGAGATGCAGAACCTGTTTTAGTTTATGAAGGAAATGCATGTTGCTATAAGCCTGTTTTACTAAACGGAAAAATATACCAAGTCGAGTACAGCAGAATAGACGAAATCGTTGACGGGGTCTATGTATTAAGAGCACAATTTAATAATTCTTGGGAACGAGAAAATATTGTTAAGGCTAACGGAAAAATTTATGCTCCACGTAATAATAGTGATGAAACAATAATGGAGCTTAAATTCCCGACAGATGGATCTACTACTGGTACATTTGTTCCAGCTACGATGACGGGCTCTACATATAATGAACAATTCTTTGATTTTGATAGCGCTGGAAACATATATGAATTTGTATATAACGAGACTGCAAGTGATTATCAACTTTATTCTTACCAGCAAAACCCAGAGTTCAAAATAGCTGCAGGAGCAACTACAGCGACGGTTACTTTTGCTACACAAAATGACACAACTGACGAGGCTAACGAAACAATAATCGTTACTCCAGGGACAGCGGTTAATGCAACCATTTCAGATGCTAGTGCTGTTACTTTGACCATTACAGATAATGATGACTCTGCTGTTGTTACAATGGCCTTGTCTTCATCTACTATCGTGGAAGGCTCAAGTACTACCATTACTCTTACTGCTACAGCGACCCCTATATCAGAACTTGATATTACAATTCCTTTTACACTTTCAGGGACAGCCGGATCAGGGGAATATACTGTTAGCGCATCTTCTATTACTATAGCGGCTGGTTCAGAAACAGGAACGGTTTCTATAACTGCATCTGAGCAGGATACCGACGTTGAGGTGATGGAGACGATTATATTTACCATAGGATCACTTACAAACGGAACTACATCTGTTACGGATTTAATATTAAACTTAGAAAGTGAAGACACTCCTACAGTGACTTCAATTACAGCAGCATCGGATTCTTTTGACGAAGGAACGACCAACACGCTTACAATGACAATAAACTCTGCTAGTTCAACAGATGTTGTAATACCACTTACATTAACTGGCACTGCTACAGCAGATATTGATTACACTTCTAGTTTTGCTTCTCTTGGTGAAGAAACTCTAGTAAGCTCTATTACACCCACAAACAACGGAGAGAGCTGGAGAAGCTTTAATGTTCTTGCTGATGGGCGTTATGTTTTTTTAAGAGACAATAGATTTTTAGCGGTGTTTAACCCCACTACAGGTGTTAATTACGAAATGGAACTAAAAACCGACAGTGGAAATTGGGAGTACTATAATTATATAAGTGTTTCAGGAAATACAATTTACCTTTCAAAGAGTGATAAATTAGCCAAAGTAGTTATTAGTGATTCTGGAACGATAGAATCTAAAACAACAATAGTATCTTCAGCTGAAAATGAGAGCCTAGAAAACAGCTCGTATATTGACGGAACAACGGTATATTACTCGGTTTATAATAATGTTTCAAACTCGCGAGTAATTTATAAAAAAGAAGATGGTGCTGATGCCGTAGCTTTTGTTTCTGGCGTAACAACTGATGTTGGTCATATTGTTCAATTAAATAGTCAATTTTATGTAATATCAGGATCGCAAATTTTTGATATTGTTGATGGACAGCTTACTAACCAAAGGAATTTAACTCAATATATTGGCGGAGACTATTCTCTTCAAGTTTTTAATAACGCTCTATACGTCGGTTCAGATTATAACGAAAACAGTTTAAATAAACACAAAGCATATAGTTTAGATCTTCATACGGCTGGCTCTACTACCCAGCCTACTTTTACAGAACTAACCTACACTCTTGGTTCTTCTATTAATAGACCATACAGATTTGTTATTAATCCAATAACTACAGACTTAATTTTTTACAACCAACTTACTCCTTCTGGGGCATGGAGCTTGTTTTCTTATCAGTTATTTCCACAACTTAAAATAGTTGCTGGAGAAACAACAGGGACAATTACATTTACTTCTACAGATGATACTATTGATGAGGCAAATGAAACGATTATAGTTACTGCTGGAACTGCAGTAAACGCAACTAATTCAGAGGCTGCGGTAACAGTAACAATTAACGATAACGACGCTCCCGAGGCGGTAACATTTGCA
>CAZAIL010000213.1:0-2802 GCA_964485155.1 uncultured Flavobacterium sp. | reverse complement strand
TATTCATTCCTGTTCCTCCAAATACTTCTTTTCCAATAACAACTCCAAAAACTACTGCTACGGAAAGCATCCATAATGGAGTATCTATTGGTACGATTAATGGCACTAACATACCTGTAACTAAGTATCCTTCTTCTACTTCATGTCCTTTAATAACAGCAAAAATAAATTCTACTAGCAATCCTACTCCATAAGAAACAACAACTAGTGGAAGTACTTTAATAATTCCAATCCATAAATTATCCCACGTAATAAAACTCTCTAATACAGAAAATTCTGATGTAATTCCTTTTGCTGCTTCTATTGCTGCATAATGTTGGTATCCTGCATTGAACATTCCAAATAACAAACATGGTACTAAAGCCATAATTACCGTGTTCATGGTACGCTTTAAATCGTCTGCTGCTTTGATGTGAGTTCCGTTATGTGTAACCTCATTGGGCAAGTACAAAAACGTATGGATTGCGTTAAACGCAGGAGCCATCTTTGTTCCTTTATACTTCTCTTTTAAATTATGTAAATTACTTTTTAAGCTCATTTGATATCTATTTTTAGCCTAATTCTTCTTTCATTAAATCTAATCCTTCTCTCACAATCTTCTGATGTGGCTGTTTAGAAACACAGATAAATTCTGTTAATGCAAAATCTTCAGGAGCTACTTCATAACCTCCCAAATTTTCCATCTCATCTAAATCTTGATACATACACGCTTTTAAGAATTGCAATGGAAACATGTCTAAAGGAAATACATTCTCATAAGAACCAGTAACTACAAATGCTCTGTGCTCTCCATTTGTATTGGTGTTTAGATCATATTTTTTCTTTGGATTTAACCAAGAAAAAGTTAAGGCTCTGGATGGAGAAATTTTATTAAATACAGGCTTATTCCATCCAAAAAACTCATAATCATCTCCTTCTGGAATTGCTGTAATTTGATTGTCATAATAGCCTAAAAAACCCTCTTCAGAAACTTGCGTTCCAGACAATACGTTTCCACTAATAATTCTTGTATTGTCTGTGTTGATGTTTTTTGCTACAATAGCTGAAATAGATGCTCCTGAAACTACAGAAACATAGGCTGGTTTCTCAAATTGAGAACCTGTTAACGCTAAAGTTCTAGTAATGTTAAAATTTCCTGTTAATAATAATTCACCAATCACTAGAAGATCTTGCGGACTTATAACCCACACTACTTCTCCCTTGTTTAAGGGATCTATTTGTGAAATTTGAGTACTTACATTTCCTACTGGATGTGGACCAGAAACTTTATGAAGTTCTATATTTTTTAGGCCAGCAAATGGCGAATTTGAATCTTTTCCAACAGAGACATGAACGCTTCCTGTTGTTAATTTAGAAATAGCTGTAATTGCTGATTGTAATTCTTTTTCTTTTCCAGCCAAGGTATAATCATAATTTGCAGCTAAAGGTGAACTTGCATATGCTGAAATAAAAATTGATTTTGGTACTTGATTTGGATTTGCAATCACATCAAATGGACGCTGCTTTACAAACGGCCAACAACCTGAGTTAAATAAATGATTTTTGACTTCTTCAGCAGACATCTTCTCTGCGTCTTGTTTCTCAAAACCTTTATAGGATTGTTTTCCGTCAGCAATAATTTTAATGCTAATTATCTTGCGTTTGGCTCCACGAATAATCTCCGTTACTTTTCCGCTTACTGGGCTAGAAAACAAGATACGATTGTCACTTTTTGAATAAAAAAGTGGTTCTCCTGCCTGTACTTCAGCTCCTTCTTTTGCTATAAGTTTTGGTATGATTCCGTGAAAGTCTTCTGGTTTTAGGGCAAACTCGCCTTTTACAGCTAGGATACTAGTTGTTAGCGCTGCTTCACCAACTAGTTTAATGTCTAAACCTTTTTTAATACGAATGTCTTTTGACATGTTACTTTCGAAATTTGGTTATCTAAAAAAATCATGCAAATTTAAAGATTTTGCATAGGATGTTAGAACAAATGACGCTTTAAATTAGCTATTTAAACTTATTTATAACTATTCTAAATAGAAGTATTCTTCATCTTGAATTATATTGATTAAATTTGTATCATACAACCCTTATGCTTTGGCAATAAAATAATAAATTTTCATGAAAAACGTCCTTCTTTCTTTTTTTTTCCTACCAATCTTCAGCATGCTTAATGCGCAAAAAATAGCACCATCCTATATCAAATCTATTCAACTCCAACCCTTAAATGAAACTACTTTTAACCATATTATTCCTTTAGGAAAAACATTAGAATTGAACTTTGATGATTTGAACGGAGATCAAAAAGAGTATTATTACAAGATAGAGTTAATGACTCATGACTGGGAAAAAAGTAGCTTAATTTCCAATCAATACATCAACGGTTTTGAATCTAATCCTATTTTTAATGTAGAAAATTCTTTTAATACATTTCAGAACTACACTCATTATTCAGTTCAATTTCCAAACCAAAATACCAGAATAACAAAAAGCGGAAATTATCTTCTTTCTGTTTTGGATGATGTTGGAGAGCTGGTTTTTACAAGACGTTTTACCTTGTATGAAAACATTGCCACTGTTGGTGTTTCTGCAAGTAGAAGTAGAAATACAAAAAATATGGATGAAGAACAAACTATTCATTTCTTGGTAAATTATTCTCAACTTCAAATCAATAATCCTAGTCAAGAAATTCACGTTGCCATTTTACAAAATGAAAATTGGAAAACAGCCATTACTGAAATTCTGCCCCAGTTTTACAAACCCAATCAATTGGTCTACAAATACTCCCGAAAGACTAATTTTTGGGGAGGTAATGAATAT
>CAZAIL010000212.1:0-2845 GCA_964485155.1 uncultured Flavobacterium sp. | reverse complement strand
AAGCTGTTCATGTGGGTGCCGCAATTAAAAGTGGAGCTACCTTAGTACATGGAGTTCAAATGATGAACAAAGTGAACAAACTGGAAATGTAGGATGAGTAAAAAATCACTTTTAGCTAGAAATAATGATCTAGCCAATACAGAAAGGCAATTAGAAATTTTATCTAACGGACTATTTGTTAATGGAGAATTACCAACGTTTGCTAAAAAAATAGCAATAACAAATCAGTTTCCATTACGTCCAAAGAAATTAGAAATTTTACAAATTAATTTGGGGTATATGTGCAATCAAGTGTGTGCACATTGCCATGTTGATGCTGGTCCGGACAGAAAAGAAATTATGACCAAAGAAACCATGCAAGAATGTTTGGATGTAATCAAAAAAACAGGAGCTCACACACTTGATTTAACAGGTGGTGCTCCGGAAATGAATCCTAATTTTAGATGGTTTGTTGAAGAAGCTTCAAAAGCAGGAATCAACGATTTTATTGTAAGGTCTAACTTAACTATTATACGAGCAAATAAAAAATACCACGATTTACCTACTTTTTTCAAAAAACACAAAATTCATGTTGTAAGCTCAATGCCACATTGGACTCGTGGAAAAACTGATAAACAGCGTGGTGACGGTGTTTTTGATAAATCTATCAAAGCTTTGCAAGAATTAAATGCTGTAGGATACGGAATGCACAATAGTCCTTTAAAATTAGATTTGGTATACAATCCTTCTGGAGCCTTTTTACCTGGAGATCAGCTAGGCTTGGAAAATGATTTCAAAAAAGCGTTAAGAGAAGAATTTGACATTAACTTCCACAATTTATTTGCTATCACAAATTTACCTATCAGCAGATTTTTAGATTATTTAATCGCTTCAGAAAATTATGAAGATTATATGATTTCATTGGTGGATGCTTACAATCCTGAGGCTGTAAAAAATGTAATGTGTACCAATACCCTTTCTGTAAGTTGGGATGGTTGGTTATATGATTGTGATTTTAATCAAATGTTGAATTTAAAAGTAGCCAGTAAAGTGCAGCACATTTCTGAGTATAACGAAGCATTATTACAAAACAGGAATATCATCATCAATCAACACTGTTATGGTTGTACAGCTGGATCTGGAAGTAGTTGCCAAGGAGTTGTAGCCTAATAAAACTTATGACTTCTTAAAAGATAGTGCGTACTAATTTAAAATTAGACTCAATTGACACATAAAAGCATTCTTATCATTTTCACTCGAAATCCTATCTTGGGGAAAGTTAAAACTAGATTGGCTAAAGCTGTTGGCAAAAAAACAGCATTAGATATTTATCTTTTCTTATTACAGAAAACAAAAGAGGTCACTCAAAATGTACACTGCGATAAAGTAATTTTTTACTCTCAAGAAATTTTAGAAAATGATCTTTGGAATACCACTACTTACAAAAAAGATCTTCAAGTTGGCAACCACTTAGGCACTAAAATGAACCATGCTTTTGAAACATGTTTTAAAGACAAGTATGATAAAGTGGTCTTGATTGGAAGTGATTTATATGACTTAGAAGCATCTCATATTGAAGAAGCTTTTGAAAAATTAGAAAAAAACGAGGTAGTTATTGGCCCAGCTACTGATGGTGGTTATTATTTAATCGGACTAAAAAAAACATACCCAGAAATCTTTCAAAACAAAAATTGGGGCACATCATCTGTAAGAAAAGATACTTTAAAAAATTTAGAAAAAGTTGATGTACATTTGCTACCAATATTGAATGATGTTGATGTAATTGAAGATATAGAACATCATCCTGCTTTTACTAAATTTCTATCAATCTAAGAAGACCTCTAGGCTCATATAATGAAATCTTAAAGCAAGTTTAACCTCAGTAAATTGAGTGTCCATGAAAACAAAACAACTACAAGAAACCACTGATTTTTTAGTTTCTAAAGGATTTAAAAAACCCACAATAGGGATTGTGCTGGGTACTGGTTTGCATCAATTAATTCATGAGATTGATATTGAACAAGAGATTGCTTATACAGACATTCCTCATTTTCCAAAAGCAACTGTTGAATTTCACTCTGGAAAATTAGTATACGGAACGCTTTCAGGAAAAAAAGTGGTAGTCATGTCTGGTAGATTTCATCTATATGAAGGATACAATCATTGGGAAGTAACCTACGGAATTAGAGCCATGCACCAGCTAGGAATTACTTCTTTATTAATTTCTAATGCATCCGGAGCAATTAATCTTTCTTATAAAAAAGGCGAATTAATGCTTATTGATGACCATCTAAACTTACAAGGAAATTCACCTTTAGCATTCGCTGAAGTTGGTGAATTTGGAGAGCGTTTTGCAGACATGTCAGCTCCTTATTCAAAAAAAATGAATGGTTTTTTGAAATCAATAGCCAACGAAAACGACATACAATTACATGAAGGAGTGTATGCAGGTGTTTTTGGTCCACAACTAGAAACCAGAGCAGAGTATAGAATGCTACAGATTCTAGAAGTTGATGCTGTTGGAATGAGTACTGTACCAGAAGTGATTGTTGCCAAGCATTTAAATTTACCATGTGCTGCAATTTCAGTACTGACGGATGAATGCGACCCAAAAAATTTAGCTCCTGTAAATATTCAGGAAATTATAAGAATTGCTGGAGAAACAGAACCAAAAATAATCATCTTATTTAAAGAATTAATAAAGCATCTATGAGTTATCTAGAAACAACGCATAACGTCTATAAAGAAGCTGCACTTAGCCCAGATATTGGTCTGTGTTGTACTACAAACCCTATTTGGGAGTTACCGGGATTAAAAATTCCAAGAATTATGCAAGAAATGAACTACGGATGTGGTTCTACTGTGC
>CAZAIL010000211.1:0-2853 GCA_964485155.1 uncultured Flavobacterium sp. | reverse complement strand
TGAGCTTTTTCCTGAAAGTCCAATTAACCTAAGAGCAGGTTATAATTTTAGAAGATCTAGTGAACTAAAATTACAAAACGCAAGATCCTTTAGCGGTATTTCTTTTGGTTTTGGAATAAAAATGAATAAATTAAGGTTCAATTATGCATTTTCAAAATATCATGCAGCAACAAGTGCAAGTACATTTAGTTTACAATTTGACTTAGATAAAAGATAGATGAATAAAAAAATTACAATTGCTATAGATGGGTATTCTTCAACGGGTAAAAGTACTATTGCCAAGCAATTAGCTCATCATTTAGGCTATGTGTATGTAGATAGTGGTGCAATGTACAGAGCTATGACACTATTTTCTATGCATAATGGATATATTTCCAGCAACCATTTTGATGTAGTTTCTTTAATCAATAATTTAGATAATGCGCATTTAGAATTTATCTACAATCAATCACTTGGTTTTGGGGAGATGTATTTAAATAAAGATAATATAGAGAAATCCATACGAACGTTAGAAGTATCTTCATATGTAAGTAAAGTTTCAGCAATACCAGAGGTTCGAAAAAAACTTGTTGCTATTCAGAAAGAAATGGGTAAAAATAAAGCTGTTGTTATGGATGGAAGAGATATAGGAACAGTTGTATTTACTGATGCAGAATTAAAAATATTTATGACTTCCACTCCAGAAACTAGGGCACAACGTCGTTTCGATGAATTGATTCAAAAAGGAGAACAAGTTAGTTATAAAGATGTTTATATAAATGTAGTAGAAAGAGATAGAGTAGATACAACAAGGAAAGACTCTCCACTAGTAAAAGCTGACGATGCAATAGAAATAGACAATTCTCACTTAACTAAAGAAAAGCAGTTTGAAATTATTTTGAAATTAGTGGAAAGAAAATTAAGGGATATTTAAATACTTATGTGTCTGTAATGAAATTTTCCACTTAGGGTTTTTCATCACATAGTCTACGATAAGTTCTGTCATTTTTTCTTTTTTACTCCATTCAGGTTGTAAAAATAATTCACAGTCTTTACCAACTTTAGCAGCATGCTCTTCGGCAAATTTAAAATCACTTTTATTAAAAATAATCATTTTTAGCTCATCTGCCTCTTTGTAGACTTCCTCTAAGGGAAGCTTCGTCTTTTTTGGAGACAAACAAAACCAATCCCAAATTCCAGAAAAAGAATAAGCTCCAGAAGTTTCGATATGTGTTTTTAGTCCATTTTTTCGAAGCATTTTTGTTAAATAGTCCATAGACCACATTAATGGCTCGCCTCCAGTAATTACAACAGTATCAGAATGTTTTTTAGCATGTTCAACTATAGTATTAGCCAGTGTTGGAGGATGTAAATCTGCATTCCAACTTTCTTTAACATCACACCAATGACATCCTACGTCACAGCCACCAACACGAATAAAATAAGCAGCTTTACCTGTATGGTATCCTTCACCTTGTATGGTATAAAACTCTTCCATTAAAGGAAGCATTTTTCCTTGATCTATTAAGTCTTTCGTTTCTTGATTCATATTACTTTTTTAAGTAATTACTTCAATTTAAAACTTAGTTGATAGAACTAAATCGGATGCAAATGTAGTTCTTGCAGTTATATTTTTACTATAAATTGTTCGATAAACTTTCTTTATTTTTTAAAATATTTAAGACATCAGTTAAAATAATTATTTATATAGTCTTGTACTTTTAATTTATAGTTATTTCTTTTGTTTATTATATCAATGAATTGGATACGTTTTTTCAAATAACAAAAAGTTTTACCAACATAAAGTTAGATTTTATTGAATTTATATGCATGAATAATAATTTCTAGATAGCAGAATTATAAATATTATTTTATAGAATATAAAAACTTAATAATCAGTAGAATTTTGTACATTTGCACTCCTTTTTGCGATAATAGATTAGAAAAAGGACTTTTAAGAGCAAACAAACGTATCATATCTCTTTTCGTTAATATCGTTAATAATCTAATTAACAAGAAGATACAAAAACATTTTCAGCATGTCTGAAGAAATAAAAAAAACGGAAGCTGTAGAAGCTCCAGAAGTACAAGAAGTAGCTACTGAAGCTACCGTAGAAACTACAGAAACTACAGAAACTACAGAAACAGAAACTGTAGAAATTATAGAAGCTACACCCGTAGTAAAAGAAGAAACTCAAGAAGATTTTTTAAACAATTTTAACTGGCATAAATACGAAGAAGGTATTGAAGCTGTTGATGAGGCTAAATTAAAAGAGTTTGAAAATGCTTTAGAAGGAACCGTAGGTTTTGTAAAAGAGCGAGATGTTATAGAAGGGTTAGTTATCAGAATAACAGACAGAGATGCAATTATTGACATTAATTCTAAATCTGAAGGAGTTATTTCTTTAAACGAATTTCGTTATAATTCTGGTCTTTCAGTTGGTGATAAAGTAGAAGTTTTAGTAGACAAGAGAGAGGATAGTTCTGGTCAATTAGTCTTATCTCATAAAAAAGCTAGAGTAATCAAAGCATGGGAACGTGTTAATAATGCTCACGAAACTGGTGAAGTTGTTAACGGGTTTGTGAAATGTAGAACTAGAGGTGGTATGATTGTTGATGTTTTCGGAATCGAAGCATTTTTACCAGGTTCTCAAATCGATGTGAAGCCAATTCGTGATTACGATCAATATGTAGAGAAAACAATGGAATTCAAAGTGGTGAAAATTAACCATGAATTCAAAAATGTTGTTGTTTCACATAAAGCACTTATTGAAGCTGATATTGAAATTCAAAAGAAAGAGATCATTGGTCAATTAGAAAAAGGGCAAGTTTTAGAGGGTATTGTTAAAAATATTACTTCTTATGGTGTGTTTG
>CAZAIL010000210.1:0-2874 GCA_964485155.1 uncultured Flavobacterium sp. | reverse complement strand
TAAATGAAGAAATCATACAACAATTTATTTATGAAATTGCAAAAAAAGTAAATCCTACAAGTCAAGCCAGAATAATTTCTGGTTTGAGAAGTTTTTTTGATTATTTAATTTTTGAAAAATACCGAGAGACAAATCCAACTGATTTAATAGAAAGTCCAAAAATTGGAAGAAAATTGCCTGATACTTTAACTGAAGAAGAAATTAACTTATTAATAGCTTCGATAGACCTAAGTAAACCTCAAGGCGAAAGAAATAGAGCCATCCTAGAAACTATGTACAGCTGTGGTCTTAGAGTAAGTGAGTTAATTAGCTTAAAAATTTCAGATATCTTCTTTGATGAAGGTTTTATTAAAGTAGTTGGAAAAGGTAATAAAGAACGTTTTGTGCCAATTCATTTTAAAGCTCAGAAATATATTAATTCTTACATCGTATCGATTCGTTCCCATATTTCTATAGTAAAGGAATTTGAAGATATCTTGTTTTTAAATAGACGTGGTAAAGGTTTGAGTAGACAAATGATTTTTATACTCTTAAAAGAACTAGCCGTGATTATTAATCTTAACAAAAAAATAAGTCCACATACGTTTCGTCATTCATTTGCAACTCATTTGCTAAAAAATGGTGCCGATTTAAGATCAATACAGCAAATGTTAGGTCATGAAAGTATTACCACAACGGAGGTTTATGTTCACCTAGATACTCGATACTTAAAAAAAGTTGTGGAACATTACCATCCTAGAAGTTCTTAAAGGTTTTATAAAAAATATTCGCTACTACCCTCTTTAAAAAAAGCTTACTAGAAATAATTTTTTTTATTTAGCTACATTCACAGCTCTAGTTTCTCTAATTACAGTCACTTTTACTTGACCTGGATAGGTCATGTCGTTTTGTATTTTTTGACTAATACTAAAAGATAACTCGGCTGCTTTTGTATCATCTACTTTACCACTTTCAACCATTACTCTTAATTCACGCCCAGCCTGAATAGCATAAGCTTTCTGAACACCTGAGAAGCCAAAAGCAATATCTTCTAAATCTTTTAATCTTTGTATGTATGAATCTAACACCTGTCTTCTTGCTCCCGGTCTAGCTCCAGAAATAGCATCACAAACTTGCACAATTGGAGCAAATAAGGTTTTCATTTCTATTTCATCATGGTGAGCTCCTATAGCATTACAAACATCTTTTTTCTCTCCATATTTTTCAGCCCATTCCATTCCTAACAATGCATGAGGTAATTCACTTTCTGCGTCTGGTACTTTACCAATATCATGAAGTAATCCTGCTCTTTTTGCTATTTTAGGATTTAGACCTAATTCAGAGGCCATAATTCCACAAAGATTGGCAACTTCTCTAGAGTGTTGAAGAAGGTTCTGACCATAGGAAGATCTATATTTCATTCTACCAACAGTTTTTATAAGTTCTGGGTGTAATCCATGAATCCCTAGGTCAATAACTGTACGCTTTCCAACTTCAATAATCTCTTGGGTAATTTGCTTTTCTGTTTTAGCAACAACTTCTTCAATTCTTGCAGGGTGAATTCTACCATCCGTAACCAGTTTATGCATAGATAATCTTGCGACTTCTCTTCTTACGGGATCAAAACATGAAAGTATAATAGCTTCTGGAGTATCGTCAACAATAATTTCTACTCCTGTTGCAGCTTCTAAAGCTCTAATGTTTCTACCTTCTCTCCCTATAATTCGTCCTTTTACATCATCAGACTCTAAATTAAAAACTGATACACAATTTTCTACAGCCTGCTCAACTCCTACTCTTTGAATAGTGCTCAGTACAACTTTCCTAGCTTCTTGTTCTGCTGTAAGTTTAGCTTCCTCTAAAGTATTTTGAACAAATCCCATGGCATCAGACTTTGCCTCATCTTTTAAAGAATTAACCAATTCTTTTTTTGCTTCATCTGCTGAAAAACCAGATATCTGTTCTAAAAGGTCTACATGTCTTTTATGTAGTTTTGAAACTTCGTCCTCTTTTTTATCTAAGTGCTCTAATTTCTGGTTAAAATCATTTTCTTTTTGTTCTACAGATGCATTTAATCTTTTTGTTTTGTCAACTTCAGATTGCACTTGTGACTCTTTATCTCTTGTTCTTTTTTCTATCTCTGATATTTTCTTTTCCCGACTTAATATTACTTTTTCATGTTCAGATTTTAGTTCAATAAACTTCTCTTTTGCTTGTAATATTTTATCTTTTTTCAGTACTTCTGACTCTACTTTAGCTTCTTTAATAAGAGCTTTAGCCTCTTTTTTCGTAGCGTTTAAAATTTTATTAGCTTTAGATTTTTCTGAAAACCTTGCAATTATTAATCCTAAAATTAATCCTACTAATCCTGTTAATACAGGGTATATCACTTCATTCATAATTTTGATTTATTTGTATAAAAAAACCTACATTAGTAAGGTTTATATAAACTCCATTATGACATGTATAGAACTAACTAGGTGATCAAGGATCCTCCTGATAAAGAAATAAGTTCAATATCTAAGGCTTGCTTTGGCAACTAAGACTCGTCCTTCATAATAGATTCGTGTTGAGTTTATCAAACAAATAACTAACGTAGGCAGTATAAAATTATATAATTGAGAACTTATTTTAAATGATTGCTTACTAACTTAGTAAGTTCATTTATTTTATCTAATGCTTCTGTATTTATTTCATTAATATCTAAAGTAGAAATCTCTAATTTTGAAGCAAATTGTAATGCACACATCGCTAAGACATCTTGCTTGTCACTCACTGCATAATTTTTTTCATACATACTAATGAGTTGATTAATGTTTGCTGCAGCTTTTCTCATGCCTTCTTCTTCTAGTGTATTATTAACACTTAAAGGATATGTTCTACCTGCTATTACTA
>CAZAIL010000209.1:0-2893 GCA_964485155.1 uncultured Flavobacterium sp. | reverse complement strand
GAAAGAGGTGCTGTTTTTCACGTAATGAAAAATAATTCAGAGACATTTTATTCTTTTGGAGAAGCCTATTTCTCTAAGATTAATAAAAAAATTGTTAAAGGATGGAAATCTCACAAAGAGATGAAACAGAATTTTTGTGTTCCTTATGGAAAATTAAAATTAGTTTTATTTGATAATAGAATTAATTCTACTTCAAAGGGGGTTATCAATGAAATTATTTTAAGTGATGATAAAAATTATATTAGAGTAACTATTCCAGAAAATATTTGGTATAGCTTTAAATGCTTAAGTGATGATTATTGTCTTCTATTAAATATAGCAAATATTAAGCACAAGAAAAATGAATCTATTCAGATGAACCTAAACAATAATATTATACCTTACACGTGGAAATAAATCCAGAGAACAACAAACCATTAGTGAGTATTATTGTAAATTGCTATAATGGAGAATTCTTTCTTAAAAGCTGCTTGCAATCCATATTGAACCAAACATATAATAACTGGGAAATAATTTTTTGGGATAATGCTTCAACCGATAAAAGTGCTGAAATATTTAAAAGTTATAAGGATTATAGATTCAGATACTTTAAAAGCAACAAAAATGTGTCACTAGGTCAAGCAAGAGGATGGGCCGTTGAAAAGTGCAAAGGGGAATATATAGCATTTTTAGATGTAGATGATGAATGGTTTCCTAAAAAAACTGAAATTCAGATTCGCCTGATGATTAAAGAAAATTCATATTTATCTTATTCCGGAGTCTTACTTAAGACGGATGATGGAAACACCTCTGTTTTAACTCCTAAATATAAAAGTGGTTATATTTTTGACAAACTTTTAAATCAATTTGAAATATGTATGCCCTGCTCAATTATTAAATCTGAGGCATTGGCTATTTTAAATATTAACTTCAATCCTAAAATTGTAGCTTCTGAGGAGTATGATTTATTTATACAAATTGCAGCGAAATTTAATATTTCAGTTGCTGAGGAACCTTTATGTATGTATAGAGTGTCTTCTAGCTCTTTAACAAATTCATCAATTAGTAGCAGAGCACAAGACAAGAGATTAACATTTACTAAGCTTGAGAAAAATTTTTCAGCTGAAATTTCAAGATATAATAAAGCTTACCAAAAAGCGAAAGCAAAAATCAACTATTATGAGTTTCAGAATTTTTATTATCAAGGAAATTATAATGACGCAAAAAGATCGCTAAAAAAAATATTATTTATTGATTACAGATATTTTTTAATTTTCGTTTCATTATATGTAAGTCCTAAATTTTATAAGAAAATATTAAAATGGTATGATAAAAGAGGGTTTGCCTAAACAAAGATTTTTATTTTTCGACAAGTTAATATTTTATGTAGTTTATGCTATTTGGCTGTTAAGTGATCAGGGAAATAAATTTATTATTTATTCACCTTTATTAATATTATTTATGTACTACATTTTTAATAAATTGATAGGTCGAAAAAACGAAAATTATTATAACAAGCTATTTAAATATTTCCCTTTTTTGTTATTGATAACTTGGTTTTATGGAGTTTTTGTTGGGATATTAAATGGTAATGATAATGTTTTTGTTAATAATGCTGGTATATTGTTTTTTGCATCCTACTACTTTATAGCAGATAATAATTTAAGTGTTAATCAATTAAAAAAAATAATCTTAAATCTTGCAATAGCTAGCTCTATTTATTATTTATTTAATCTTAGTTCTGATGTATTTTCACAACTTCAAATAACTAATCTTGGAATAAGACTCGGTGGTTATACTTTTCCGGGGATTTTTGCCGCTACATTACTACCAATATTATTTCACAATATTTTATTTAAAAGAAAAAATATAATTATTATAAAAAATATTTACATTAATTATATTTTATTAATTTTAGTTGTTCTCGTTTCTGTTATTTTAGTTGCTAGTAAAGGTATTTATTTAAGTGTTTTAGTAACATTATCTATTTTATTTTATTATAGTTTTAGACAAATAAAATTCACGTTTTGGATATTTATTTTTATAATAACTCTGTTATCAAGCCTAGTTGTAAATGAAATAGATTTTGATAAATTAGTTATTTTCAGTAGCAAAGATGTAAGTAATGTAGCTAGATATAATATGTTAGATGCAATGTGGAATGAACTAACTTTTTTAGGTTATGGCTGGGGAGCTAAATTCCAATCCATTGTTCTAAGTTCAAGAGATATTTCTGGATATTCATCAGAGTTGTCTTATTTGAACTTAATTCATAAAATTGGTCTTTTCTCGTCAATATTTTTTCTATTTTATGGATGGTTACTTGTTAATATAATAAGACTTATAAAAAGTAAGAAAAATGATATTATTGGTACTGGACTTATTTCATTAGGTATGGTTACATATCTTTTTACATCAATTGGCAATCCTTCGTTATTTTCTCCGCCCTTTGTCTTTATGACTGCTATGGTTTTACATTTAATTAACAAACAATTAATTTTATCAAGAAATGAAAAATAAAATACTTTTAATTACAGGAGGCACAGGTTCTTTTGGTAATGCCGTGCTAAACCGTTTTCTAAAAACAGATCACTTTAAAGAAATTCGTATTTTCTCTCGTGATGAAAAAAAACAAGATGACATGCGTACTCGTTTGAATGATCCAAAATTAAGATTTTACATAGGGGATGTTCGTGATTATAATAGTATTGAAAAAGCAATGCGAGGTGTAGATTATGTATTTCATGCAGCTGCTCTTAAACAAGTTCCGTCCTGTGAATTTTTTCCATTAGAAGCAGCTAAAACAAATGTTTTTGGCACACAAAATGTTATAGATGCAGCTGGAATTAATAAAGTTAATAAAGTTATTTGTTTAAGTACTGATAAGGCAGCATACCCAATTAATGCAATGGGA
>CAZAIL010000208.1:0-2896 GCA_964485155.1 uncultured Flavobacterium sp. | reverse complement strand
CCCATCAAAAAAGAGATGGAACTTTTTGAAGAAAAGTTCAAGGACTCTATGATTTCTAAGGTTCCCTTACTTAACAGAATTACCTATTATATTGTTCGAAGAAAAGGAAAGCAAATGCGTCCGATGTTTGTATTTTTAGTAGCCAAAATGGTTTCTGATGGTGGTTTTGATGAACGAACCTATAGAGGTGCTTCCGTGGTAGAATTAATTCACACAGCCACTCTTGTTCATGACGATATTGTAGATGATAGTAATAGAAGAAGAGGTTTCTTTTCTATTAATGCCCTTTGGAAGAATAAGATTGCAGTTTTGGTGGGTGATTACTTGCTATCTAAAGGTTTGTTGTTGTCTATAGATAATGAAGATTTTGATTTGTTAAAACTAATTTCCATTGCCGTTAGAGAAATGAGTGAAGGTGAATTACTACAAATAGAAAAAGCCAGAAAACTAGATATTACTGAAGATGTTTACTATGAAATTATCCGTCAGAAAACAGCTACTTTAATTGCAGCTTGTTGTGGTATTGGAGCAGCATCTGTGGGTGCCAATCAAGACACAATTCAGCAAATGAGGAAATTTGGACAATATATTGGAATGGCATTTCAAATAAAAGATGATTTGTTTGATTACTCTGAAGAGAAAATTGGAAAACCAACAGGAATAGATATCAAAGAGCAAAAGATGACTTTACCTCTAATTTATACGCTAAATAATTGCTCTAAAAAAGAAAAAGCTTGGTTGATAAACTCTATCAAAAAACATAACAAAGACAAAAAACGCGTTAGAGAAGTAATTACTTTTGTAAAAAAGAGTGGTGGTATAGAATACACCATTAAAAAAATGGCCGATTATAAAACCAAAGCCTTGGTAATTTTAGATAACTACCAAGATTCTGATTATAAGTCTTCTTTAATTAAAATGATTGACTATGTTGTGGAGCGTAAGATTTAAAGGCCTAACAATTCCTCAACAAAATCTCTTTTATTGGACAGTCTAGGCACTTTATGTTGTCCGCCTAATTTTCCTTTTTTCTTTAGCCAAGAATAAAACAATCCTTTTTTTACACTATGAATTTTTGGCATTACCAAGGTCATATTATTATAGCGCTTGGCCTCATAATCTGAGTTAATAGATTTTAAGGCATTGTCAAGTAATTCTGTGAAATATTCTAAATTTTTTGGCGCTTTTGCAAATTCAATTATCCATTCATGGCTTCCTTGTTTTTTACCATCCATAAAAATAGGGCCAACAGTATAATCTGTAATGGTTGCTTTTGTTTTTTTACAAGCCATTTTTAACGCTTCTTCAGCATTTTCAATAATCAATTCCTCACCAAATACATTAATATGATGCTTGGTTCTTCCTGTAATTCTAATTCTATAAGGAGCTAATGAGGTAAATTTCACGGTATCACCAATTAAATATCGCCACAAACCGCCGTTTGTAGAGATAACAACGGCATAATTCTCTTCTTTTTTTACTTCAGATAAAGCAATCGCTACAGAGTCTTCACCATTATAGTCACTCATAGGTATAAATTCATAAAAGATTCCATAATCTAACATTAACAGCAGGTCTAAACAACCATTAATGTCTTGTAAGGCAAAAAAACCTTCAGAAGCATTGTAGGTTTCATAATATTTAAAATCTTTCTTAGGAATGAGTTTTTTGTATTGCTCTCTATAAGGATTAAAGTTTACACCTCCATGAAAATAGACTTCTAAATTAGGCCAAACTTCTAAGATATTATCTTTTCCTGTCTTTTCTAAAACCCTATTTAATAATACCAACATCCATGAAGGAACGCCTACCAGACTTGTAATATTTTCGTGAATGGTCTCATTAATAATAGCCTCCATTTTTGTTTCCCACTCACTCATTAAAGCTGTTTCTTGACTAGGAGCTGAGCTAAAATCTGCCCAAAAAGGCATGTTTTCAATAATAATAGCAGACAAATCTCCAAAGTAAGAATTGTTGTCTTCATAGATGGCTGAACTTCCACCTAGTCTTAGTGCTTTTCCATTAAATAACTCGGTTTCCTCATTGTTATTAATGTACAGACATAGCATGTCTTTTCCGGATTTTAAATGACAATCTTCAATTGCTTCATCGCTTACCGGAATAAATTTACTTTTAGCATTTGTTGTCCCACTAGATTTTGCAAACCATTTAATTTTTGTTGGCCAAAATAAATTTTGTTCTCCTTTTCTACAGCGCTCAATTAAAGGCTCTATACTTTCGTATTGTTGAATAGGCACCTTTCTAGCAAAATCTTTATACGTATTGATGGATGAAAAATTATACTGTTCACCAAATTCAGTATTCTTACTAAATTGAATCAATCGAAATAGCAATTCTTCTTGAACATCTACAGGATATTTTATGAATAACTCCATCTGATGCTTTCTCTTTTTGAGAAACCACGAAATAATAGAATTAACAAATGGAATTGCCATAGTGTTTCTGAGTTTCGTAAATTGATTTTTCCGTAAGTTTGTTTATGTCTTACTAGACAACCTTAAAAATAGAAAAATATTTTAAATGGAATACCAAGGAGTTTTAAAAAAAATGCTGACCGAAAACAGCGAGACAATTCAATATTACATGGAGTTAGAGACTGATTTCATAAATGTCAATCAGTTGTTAAACAGCACTCTAAGTATCTGTTTTGTGAAATATCAATGCATGTGTTGTTCTTTAGAAAAAGAAATTTACCGTCAAGGATTTTGTAAATCGTGTTTTTTTGAAACACCTAGCGCAGGAGATTGGATTATGAGACCCGAATTAAGTACTGCACATTTGGGTAAGGAAGATAGAAACTTAGCTTATGAAAAATCTGTTCAATTACAACCACATATAGTATATCTGGCAAATTCTAGCAATGTAAAAGTTGGGG
>CAZAIL010000207.1:0-2908 GCA_964485155.1 uncultured Flavobacterium sp. | reverse complement strand
TTTTTAATGAATATAGATGAAATTTTTTCCGAGAAAGTACCACCAATGATTAGTACAGGAAAAGGACGAACCACTTGTGCGTATTTTTTACCAGACAATAAACATTATGTATACGGCTCTACGCATCTAGGCGCAGAAGAATGTCCGCCAGCACCACTTCGTAAAAATGGTAGATATGTTTGGCCTATTTATGATAGCTACGATATTTTTGTCTCTGATTTAGAAGGAAATATTGTGAATCAATTGACAAATGAAAAAGGTTATGACGCTGAAGCAACTGTTTCACCAAAAGGAGATAAAATTGTATTTACATCAACTAGAAGTGGAGATTTAGAATTGTATACCATGAATATTGATGGAACAGATGTTACACAAATAACCAACGAATTAGGGTATGATGGAGGTGCCTTTTTCTCGCCAGATGGTACACAATTAATTTTTCGTTCGTCTAGGCCAAAGACACCAGAAGAGGTAAAAGCATACAAAGATTTACTAGCGCAAGGATTGGTAGAGCCAACTGAAATGGAATTGTATATCTGTAATGCAGATGGGTCAAACCTTCGCCAGTTGACTAGTTTAGGAAATGCCAACTGGAGTCCGTTTTTTCATCCTTCTGGGAAGAAAATTCTATTCTCCTCAAATTTTGAAGCAGAAAGAGGTTTTCCGTTCAATTTATATATGATAGATTTAGATGGGAAAAACTTAAAGAGAATTACTCACGGAGAAACATTTGATGCGTTTCCTGTATTTTCAAACGACGGAAAATGGCTAGCATTCTCCTCTAATAGAAATAATGGAGGAGGAAGAGACACCAATTTGTTTATAGCTGAGTGGCAAGAGTAGAGAAGACTATTCTAACTCAACAATTATTTCATTTTTTCTATTAAATACTTCTACAGGAGCATTGTAGCCTAAAAAGGAAAAACTATTTGTATACCCAATTCCTTTACTTTCTAAAGCAGCAATTAATTTACGTTTATATAAATTAATTTTAGCATCATTTGCCCAGCCACCAAAAGAAATGGCTGCTACTTTTTTTGCAGGCACGTTTTTGAATTCTATACTAGCATCGTTTGGTGTTGGTAAATTTTCTTTTGAATATTTTTTTGGAACCAGAAACATCATAGTTGTTGAGTCTTTAAGCGTCATGGAAACTGGAGATGTCATGGCTATTTTTTCATTTTTGTCATTTCCTCCAAAAATATAACCAGCCAATATAGAAAACCCTTTACTGGAAGATTTTTTGTAATCATTTGAAGATAATTGAACAGAAGTAACTAAGGAGGCTTCATACTGTCTTATCTCAATTTCGTCATAGGTCTCTAATACTTCAAAAGAATATTGTTCAATATTTCTTTGACTACTCATAAAATATAGTTGAGAAAGAATAAAAAGAATGGCAATAATTCCTAAAATTAATAGAATGATTTTCATTTTCATGGGTATGTTTGTTTTTAAAACGCTTGTATCAAGGATATTTAAATTCGTGTATTTGCTATTTAGTCACTAAGATCTTATAATTTTGGGAAATACTCACAATTAGCAACCTAAAATTTGAATGCTCCGCAAAAATGTTTTTATTGCTTCTACTTTTTAAATCGCTTATATTTGCAGCCTTAAAAATAATGTAACGAATGAAGAATATTAGAAACTTTTGCATCATCGCCCACATCGATCATGGAAAAAGTACATTGGCAGATAGATTGTTAGATTATACAGGATCTGTAACTGATAGAGAAAAACAACATCAGTTATTAGACTCCATGGATTTAGAACGCGAGCGTGGAATTACCATTAAATCTCACGCCATTCAAATGGACTATACCCACAATGGTGAAGATTATATTTTAAACTTAATTGACACACCAGGTCACGTAGATTTTTCATATGAAGTATCTCGTTCAATTGCTGCCTGTGAAGGAGCCTTACTAATTGTAGATGCAGCACAGAGCATACAAGCACAAACAATATCTAATTTATACTTAGCCTTAGAGAATGATTTAGAGATTATTCCGGTATTAAACAAAGTAGATTTGCCTTCTGCAAACCCTGAAGAAGTTACCGATGATATTGTAGATTTATTAGGATGCCTTCCAGAAGAGGTGATTCACGCAAGTGGAAAAACAGGTTTTGGAGTAGGTGATATTATTGAAGCAATTATTGCTAAAATTCCAGCACCAAAAGGAGATCCAGATGCACCATTACAAGCCTTAATTTTTGATTCAGTTTATAATTCTTACAGAGGGATAGAAACCTATTTTAGAATTATGAATGGTGAAATTAAAAAAGGGCAGCGTATTAAGTTTATGGCTACCGACAATGAGTATTTTGCTGATGAGGTTGGAACATTAAAATTAAGTCAAGTTGTAAAAAAATCTGTGAAAACGGGTGATGTAGGCTATTTAATTACAGGAATTAAAACAGCAAAAGAAGTAAAAGTAGGAGATACCATTACAGATGCTGCAAACCCAACTACCGAAATTATTGATGGTTTTGAAGATGTGAAGCCAATGGTTTTTGCAGGAATTTACCCTGTAGATACAGAAGACTATGAAGAGTTACGTAACTCTATGGAAAAACTACAACTAAATGATGCTTCGTTAGTATTTGCTCCAGAAAGCTCTGCAGCCTTAGGTTTTGGTTTTAGATGTGGATTCTTAGGGATGCTGCACATGGAAATTATTCAAGAACGTTTAGAACGCGAGTTTAATATGACGGTAATTACCACAGTTCCAAACGTAAGTTACCATGCCTATACCAGAAAGAACCCAACACAAATTCTATTATTAAACAACCCGGCAGATTTACCAGATCCATCAAGATTAGAAAGGGTAGAAGAGCCATACATTAAAGCATCTATTATTACAAAATCAGATTTTGTTGGTCAGGTAATGAGTTTGTGTATCGA
>CAZAIL010000206.1:0-2992 GCA_964485155.1 uncultured Flavobacterium sp. | reverse complement strand
GTTTCATGGCAAACCAACTGCCTCGGTAGGTCATAGTAATCTGGGGTTAATGGCAGGTCTATGGTTCCTTCATCCGCATCTAAAAGACCGTCAAGAAGTGCGATATACCTTTTTTTAAGCGTACGTTGTATGAATTGACGCTGCACCCGTTTGTTGGCTTTTTTAGTTTTAGTGAAGATGAGTAGACCAGAAGTCGACATATCTAAACGGTGTACCAAGAGATGGTTCGTGGCCAGCGGGAAGCGCTCTAATACTCTGGTAAAGGCAGAATCTTCGATCTCTCTTCCTGGTACGGAGAGTAATCCGGCGGGCTTATTAACGATAAACACACTGTCATCTTCATAAACTGTTTTTAAGCTTAGGTCATCCCCCCAGGATTGTAAGGGGTTGTCTTCGACGTTAAGTCCTTGTAGCATGTGTCCTAAAATGGGTCGACATCTGCTCCCACAAGCTTGGTAGTAATTGCCATGTTCCCGAATTTCTTTATTTGGAGCGTTACCCCACCAAAATTCACCCATACAAATGGGTTCTAGATCGTTGGTGTATGCAAATTGAAGAAGCTTCGGCGCGCAGCAATCTCCAGACCCACTTGGCGGTTTGCGCTCTTCAAAATCAGGAAACAGGTTGCTCAATGCTTCATAATCACCATGTGCATTAATAAACCTGTATTGGTCAAATATCTCGCGTTGTAATAGATTGGATTTAGCCTTGCGGTCCATGGCGATGTGTGCGATGTCTTGCGCTTTTTTATCAAGATCTTTTTGTAAAGAGTCTATCTCTTTTTTCAGACCGATTGCATGATGTTTAAAAGCAACTTGGCTCGAAATACTCTCTGCGGCTAATTCTTCACAGAACTGCGTAAAGGCAGGTAATGTTAATGTACCCTCAGCGCCGGAACGTCTGAGCTGCCGCTCTTTTTTGTTTTCGCGAAGTCTTTTACGCCCTATAGCGAGCTCCTCGGTAATCGAGGATATTCTCGCGACACAGGTTTCACGCCACCTCAAATAATCTGAATCTTCACTAAGGGCAACAATTTCAGCGCTCATTTTATTGAGCTGCGATTCCCCTTTCTTATAGAAAGAATTGGAAGCATGAATATCGCAAATAGGTGGGACAAAGTAGTGTGTATCCTTTTGCTCCTCTAATTTTCCTGAATAAGCAGCTAGGTAGCCCAGGTTTCCTGCTTTATCTCGCGCCACCATAACGCCAAACATTTTTCCTTGTTCGAGCAGGTGTGAATGGATACCACCTAGTCCAAAATTATGTGTGATATGCTCCTTACTGAGGTAACTCTGCACTTCAGATGCGGCCTTCAAAGTCAGCTCGTGGGGCTCGTAAAAAAATGGATAAGTGAATGCCAAGGGCACAGGGATCGATGAAATATCCTCACTAAACTCTCGAAAAAAAGGTGTGTCATTTGCGCGCATATTAGCCATGTGTTGCGTTACAAAAGTAGGGATTTAGTTAGCCGAATAAAGATGCCGCTTTGCGGCAGTATTATTCTATTGATTAAACAAAATACACATTTATTGCAATGGTTATTCTATCCGTTGAGTACTCCGCTAAGAACCTGTCTTCAATGAATAGACTAGCAAAATCTCAAGATGCGTTTCGGGAATCATCCAGTGGTTTGTTTGAGGTGGGATGCAGCAAACATCTCCTTTACGAACAGCAACTTTTGTTTCACCCACCATAATCCAACCTGAGCCACTCAGAATGTAACAATTTTCCCAAGAATCATGGGTGTGACCTCGACCTTCCCGTTCGAAGTATAGTAGTTCTGTAACTACCTCACCATTACGTTTCAAGAGAATTTCTAAAGTGCCAAATGAAGTGCTGCGTTTCATATAAAATGTAGAGGTCTTGGTGCTGTTTTATAATCGGACTGGAGAAGACCACAGTTCAATCTCCTTTCCTTGATCTCGTAACTTACCAGGTTTTATATCCGCGCCGCGGGTATCACTGTCTTTTGGAAAGACAAACAAACAGCCAATCATAAGCTCATTTAGTGGGATTTTCAAAAAGTTTCGTAGTTCTTTATGTCGCAGCATTCCACCAGAGGACCAATAATTAGGTAGTGCTCTCGCTGTAGCACCAAGTAATACATTCTGAATGGCAGCAGATGCAGCAGCGATGTGTTCCATATTGCGCAGGGTACCTAAAAAAGGCAATGGCTCGCCATCTAAACTAAGAGGGTCATGTTGTTCGCCAAAAACGTCGGGCAACCAAGTCATGACCATCATGATGTCTGCCGCCCAAAACATGTTCTGCACTTTTCCGGCTGGAATATTTTCTTTCTCAATATGTTGGGCTACAGCTCTACAGTCTTCCGCAGTAAGTGTATAGCAGCGGAAAGGTAGGGAAGAGGTAAGACCTCTTTGTAAGTCCTTATAGCGATCTATACTCGTGTAGTGATAGGGCGCATGGGCTGCAAGTTGAAGTAACTCTTGAGTAAGTTGCTCTTGCTGCTCTTTAGTAATGCTGGGCACCCATGGCTCATGTGCTAAAACCTTAGCGGTCTTCCGAGATTTTATGGTTTGGTCTATATTCATCAAAAGGTAGTTTAGTGCTAAATTAGGCTCTATAAATAGACTCGCTTAAAACGATAGTCATTAGAACAAATAGAATAATGCTTGTGGCAACTCCGACAACCTTATCAATCTGACTTATAACAACATAAACCTAATTAGTAGCTGACACAATTAAATTATTCGTTAAATTAGAAATTGAAGTAGCTAATAACGTAAACCAAAAGTAGTCTTATTATGGAAAGTGAATTATTAATTCCAACAATCGCAGTACTTGGCTTAACCGCTATAGGTGTTTATGGTTTACTATCTAAAAAAGTAGCCTTATTACGTTGGGCACTTTTCTTATGGGCACTGATTGCAATCATCGCAAATATTGGTGGATTCTTCCAAGACACAATCTCTACAATGGTTGTTGTTCTATTTGCTTGTCAAGCTATTCTTGTAGCTCCCTTTTCGAGCAT
>CAZAIL010000205.1:0-3020 GCA_964485155.1 uncultured Flavobacterium sp. | reverse complement strand
CGTTAAGAGTAGCCACAGATGAAATTATTGCCGTGTTCAATTCCTGGTATGTTTGTTATTGAAAATGAGACCTTTAAAGACGCTAGAGGTAGTTTATCTGAGGTATACCAGGACAAGCCTGTTTATGATGCTCTCAATTTTAAAAATGTGTTAGAATTAGAGGTTGAGTCTAGCAAGGGTGTTTTGAGAGGTCTTCACTACCAATTGGGTTCCTCATCACAGGCTAAAATAATCCGGGTGGTTTGCGGTAGCATACTAGATGTGGCTGTTGATATCAGAAGAAGCTCTAATACTTTTGGTGAATATTGTAGCACGACTTTGGACAGCGAGCGCAAAAATCAGTTATATATACCAAGAGGCTTTGCTCATGGATATTATACCTTAGAGAACAATACTAAACTAATATATAAATTAGATAACCTTTATAATCCGGCCGCCTCTTATGGTATTGCATATGATGATCAATCGATTGGTATAGATTGGAGGCTAGGCAGAAAGCCTATTTTGTCATCACAAGACGCGTCTCTACCAAAATTATTAGAGGCAGAGTTATTTGAGTGATAGATTTAAATCAATTTTGGTAACTGGTGCTGATGGCCAACTAGGTTCTGAAATCAAGGACCTGGAGCGTTATTATAGTAACTATAAAATTCTGTTTGTTGGAAAATCAAAATTAGATATCACATGTCGTAGGAAGCTTGATAAATTTTTTAAATCTCAGAAAATTGATATTATTATAAATTGTGCGGCATATACCAATGTTATTAGGGCTGAAGCTGAGGTTGACGTTGTTGAGGCCGTGAACGTGCTTGCTGTAGGGAACCTTGCCAAATTAGCTAAGAAATACTCTATTAAACTAATTCATATATCTACAAATGATGTATTTGATGGTCAGAAAACTAATCCTTATAACGAAGTGGATGACACAAACCCTGTAAATGTCTACGGCCAATCAAAGTTGGATGGCGAAAAACTTATGGTTTCGGTTAATCCCAAAAACTCAGTTATCATCAGAACTTCTTGGGTTTATTCAAAATATGGAAATAACTTTGTAAAATCGATGATTAGACTAGCTTCTGAAAAAAAAGCTATCAGAGTTGTGAATGATCAATTCGGCACACCCACTTCTGCAGTGGATCTTGCGAGTTTAATAATGAAAATTTTACCTGAGATTTTTAGTCCAGGGGTAGAAATTTATCATTACAGTAACGAGGGTTCCACTTCGTGGTTTGAATTTTCTAAGGAAATATTTTTGCAATTAGGATTTAAATATTCTGTCCAGCCTGTGAGCACTTCAGATTACGGTGAAGCCGTTGAGCGGCCAACTACTACGGTATTAAATAAAAGAAAAATTAAGGAAAGCTTTGAAATCAATATTCCTTATTGGAAAGTTAGTTTAGGAACTTTTATAAAAGAATTGGAGCAGACAAGGAGATGATAGAGCGACAAGAAAATGTGGCTGATTACACGGCTCAATTTGAGCGTTATCGTGGGTTGGTCAAATCATTTGTTTGCGCCAATACTTATCCCCATAGTTTGGAAAGCTCGTTTGAGGCTTTAAATGATTGGTCTTTGTTCAATACTTTGGAAGAAGTTAAGGACTGGTTTATCAAAAAAAGAAATAGTGCAGACATGGAGGTGGTTAATATTCCACTCAATGAAACGAAGGGTTGGTGTGTCGATGCAGTGACCGGTAATATTTCTCACGAATCCAAAGATTTCTTTACGGTGCATGGTATCCGAGTAACTACATCAGTTCGAGAGACAGAGAGTGGCTGGGATCAGCCAATTTTGGAGCAAGTTGGTTATGATGGTGGGCTGCTAGGATTAATAAGAAAAAGATTTAAAGGTATTCCTCACTACTTGTGTGAGGCGAAAGCAGAGCCTGGGAATTATGGGAAAGTACAGTTTAGTCCTTCTTTACAAGCTACTTATTCCAATCTGAAAAAAGTACATTTAGGTAGAAAGCCATATTTTTCTAAATATTTTGAAACGCCAGAAAATTATGAAAATTTTACCATACTGTTTAGTGCTTGGCTCGCAGAAGATGGAGGAAGGTTTCAATTGAAGCGTAACAAGGGGATCCTGTTAGAAGTACCGGAGAATTTTACGATTGAGTTACCTAATGATAATTTTATTTGGTTGAGCCTTCACCAAATTAAGTCTCTTCTCATTGAAGACAGTTGGATTAGTCCTCATATTCGAGGGATCCTTGCGCATGTCTGAGAAAGTAAATATCGGCGTTTTGGGATGTGCAAAAATTGCTGAAAAATCGATCTTACCTGCGATAAAGCTACTCAATGAACATTACAATCTGGTAGGAATTTCAAGCCGGTCAAAGGAAAAGGCAGAACAATTTTCTATAGCCTTCAAAACTAAACCTTATCCTCATTATGAAGATCTGCTCTCAGTTAGAGGATTGGATGCTGTTTACATCCCTTTACCAAATTCATTACACAAACATTGGGTAGATAAGGCTTTAAATGCTGGTCTACATGTCCTTGTAGAAAAACCCATGGCCTGCAACCTTGACGAGGTTATTAAACTAAATCAAATAGCAACTGATAAAAAATTATTATTGATGGAGAGTTTTCAATTCAGGTTCCATCCCCAATTAGAATTTATTAAGAAACTAATTGATAATGGTGAAATTGGTGAGCTAAGAAGTGTAAAGAGTGCGTTTGCATTTCCACCGTTCAGTGACCCAAAAAATATTCGCTATAATCCTCAACTTGGCGGTGGTGCATTATTAGATGCAGGCGCTTATCCACTCAAGATCCTCCAGATTTTTTTAGGATATGATATTGACGTCATTGCTGCAAAATCCCATTTGGATGCTGTCAAGGGTGTAGATTTATGGGGCAGTGCTTATTTAGGTGCTAGACACAATGATATTGGTGCCTATATTAATTTTGGTTTTGATAACTATTATCAGTGTCACATAGAGTTGGTGGGAAGTTTGGGACGTATATATACAGATCGAATTTTTACAGCACCCTCCAGCTATTCTCCAATAATCA
>CAZAIL010000204.1:0-3036 GCA_964485155.1 uncultured Flavobacterium sp. | reverse complement strand
CCACAGATCCCACGGTAGCCATACTACGGTCATCAGGCGTACTGCCTTGGCGAAGGTCCAGCATCAACGGTGAACTACACAAGTTGGTATCAGCAGTAATCGTTGAAGCACACGAGACAAACGAGACAATTGATATTGCGACACGAAGGGCAGGAACCTTTAATAGGTACGGTTATTCTACAAAAATCATATCCTTCTTAGACAAGGCTGTCAGTAGTAGCTTGCTTTCGTCCACGACTAACAAAGCTAAGGGCAAGCTCAGCATTGGTACGCTGTTAGATACATACCTCAGCGACATACCAGCCTAGCTGTAACATTACACCCTCAAGGTGGTATACACTTAACAGTTAAAACTGTTTATAAACAATATGTTAAAGTATAATAAGGCTCCAAGACACCACTGATTTTACTGGCAATTAGTGTAAGCCCAATCAGTTGTCGTTGTAATGAAAACTAAGATGCACCGTTCATAGCAATTCGTGGTGAAGCTGCATCAACATGCACATACAAACACAAAGGAAATAACTAACATGACGATGCTAAAAGAGTTCATGGGCGACCATGAGTATCAAGAGCCTGAGAAGCCTGTAGAGGCCCGTACAGTAGCTGTACAATCTTTTGATACCAGAGATGATTTCATAGCCAAGATGCGTCCTGTGGCACAGGAGGTTGGCTCTCAGATAGGTGTCAACGCAGATATTATCTTGGCACAGGCAGCGAGATGAAGAACAAGAAATTTCGTCAGCCACCACCACTAACTGATCAACAGAAACTTGATGTCTTGGATCGTATCAACAAGATCAAAAGTAGGATTTAAAGTCTCCCAACCTCAATACCAGTTCTGTGGGCGAGGCTATATATACTAACGTATGGCATGGCACTGGCTCTCGCCGGCCCCTATAAAACTAATACCCTTATTGCCACCTAGCCTTATACCCTATCCTCTACAGATATAATCATACTGTGTTGACTGTTTTAATATATAAGGGGCATGGGCATCGGTAAGCATGGTGTGTAAATTTTACACCTTAATTACACTGTAGAACGCCATGGCCTTAAACAGCACTACCCCCTCAAAAGTTTACAGCAGAAACTAACCACGCCCTAAAACTACACCCCAACTCCCTATGTTGACGGGTGATGCTTCTTAGTGCTACGTAATATCAAACGTTCGTATGATATAAGGTAGCAAATATGTCACAAGGCAGTATCGTAACCTACTTAAGGGTATCAACGCAGAAGCAAGGTCAGTCTGGGTTAGGGTTGGAAGCACAACGCAAAGCTGTTGACGATTACCTCAATGGTAGTGATTGGAATATTCTGGATGAACTCGTTGAAATTGAAAGTGGCAAGAACAACAAGCGCCCTAAGCTGCTTCAAGCAATAGAACTGTGCAAGGCATCAGGTGCAAAGCTAGTGGTGGCTACTGTCTCAAGATTGGCCCGTGATGCTGCTTTCCTGTTGAACCTTAAAGATGCTGGAATAGACTTCGTTTGTGCAGACATGCCAGAGGCTAACCGTCTGACCATTGGGATAATGGCTTTGGTCGCAGAAGAGGAACGAAATGCAATCTCCAAGCGCACTAAGGCAGCACTAGCCGCAGCAAAGGCTAGGGGTCAGCAACTAGGAGCATACCGTGACGGAGTATTCGTAGGGCGTAGAGGTACACCAGCAGATGCGGAGAGAGCCAGAGAGGCACGTACAGCACTGTTTCAGGCACGTACTAAGGAGAAGTTGCCTATGCTCAAGCTGGTTGACCCTGATGCCACTCTAAGCACTAGAGCCATAGCTTCAGAACTAAACAGGATGTCAGTGGCTACTGTATCTGGCAAAGGTAGCTGGTCATCTAATTCTGTTAGACGTTTAAAAGCGGTTGCTTTGCTAGATCAGTAAAACGTTTGAAGGCGTCCCCCTGCTAAGGGAAGAAGACTTCTGTCCCTTTATTGAAGAAATGCTTTCTTGATAACATCAGAGTAAGTTCTTGTTCATCTGAATATCTTATATATTTTAATATTAGAAATCTGAGGGAGAGATAATATGCGTAAGGCTGCTGTTGCTGCTATTATTAGTTTTGGGCTGTTGGCTGGCTGTATGACTGATCAAGAGAAACGATCCTCATGGATTGGCCACACTGAGGCCAGCCTTTTATCAAGTTGGGGCGGGCCAGAAAGAATTATGGAATCGGGAACGGTAAAGTACCTAACTTACGAATTCAGGAATGGGGATGGTAACAGGACTACGACTAACACAGTTCAAATAAATACAATGACAAGCCGTGTTATTCGTATCACATGCAATTCTTATGCTTGGATCTACCCCTGCTGATTCAAAGGTTTTGGCTGCGATGGGTATTGGTATGGCTAACTGAGGTAAACTGGATGATATAGAAGTTGTCCATCTAAATTCAGGTAGTGGGGCTAGCAGGACTCTAACCTAAGACCCTTTCTCTTATTTCTATGCATTTTTCTTCGGACTGTTAATCAATTGGTCGTAGGTCCGATTTTTACTGCCTGACTCAGGTATTTGATTAATAACGATAATAGTTCCATCTGTAATGCAGCCCCTTAGGAGGGGGTTGTCTAGTCCTCTTCTGGGACTCAGTTAGGGGCTAAACGGTTCGAGTCCGTGTGGGGGACTGTAACTCCTCCGCCAAACCCTTGTGTCACTTCACCAGAGGAACCCTTGTGTCACCCTACCAGAGGGATGCGGTTAGGACTTCTCCCACCCTCCTAGAAGAAGGGTGCGGACTAAGGGACCCCTTTAGAGAACAATGGTGTTTTCGCAGATAAAGGAAGACGAATATGAAACTTACTAATCAAACCGTAATGGCTAACGAAACAGAACAAGAATATGAATATTGCACTTGTGACTTTTGTTTGGGCGCAGGGCCAGCATGGGGGCCTCAGTACTGCAAGTATGGCGCAGATGATGAAGGCCGACTGCGTGATCCTCTGTTTGATGACCAGGGCGCAATGATTGGGTATATGGTAATTACAGGTGAACCTCAGGATAACTTAAGTTTTCCATACGTAAGGC
>CAZAIL010000203.1:0-3039 GCA_964485155.1 uncultured Flavobacterium sp. | reverse complement strand
AAAATTCTTTTAGTTGATGACGAACCAGATATTTTAGAAATTGTAGGATACAATTTAAAAAATGAAGGATATTTAGTTTATACTGCAAAAAATGGGGTTGAAGGTTTAAAAACTGCAAAAAAGATCACACCAAATTTAATTTTACTAGACATTATGATGCCAGAAATGGATGGCATTGAGGCTTGTGAAAAAATAAGAGCTATAAAAAGTTTAGAAAATACTTTAATTGCTTTTCTAACAGCTAGGAATGAAGATTACTCTCAGGTTGCTGGTTTTGAAGCAGGAGCAGATGACTATATTACAAAACCTATTAAGCCAAAAGTTTTAGTCAGCAAAGTAAAATCACTTTTACGAAGGTTAAAAGCTGAAAATCAAGTAGATTCTACTGTTATAGTAGGTGATATTACCATTAACAGAGACGAGTATGTGGTTTTTAAGGGTGACAAAAAAATATTTTTGCCAAGAAAAGAATTTGAATTATTCTCTTTATTAACCTCTAAGCCAGGAAAAGTCTTTAAAAGAGAAACTATTTTAGACAGGGTTTGGGGAAATGAAGTTGTTGTTGGTGGAAGAACTATTGATGTACACATCAGAAAATTAAGAGAAAAAATTGGTGATGATTATTTTAAAACTGTCAAAGGGGTTGGTTATAAGTTTGTTCTGGAAGGAATAGAAAAATAAAATTGATTCGCTGTGAAATTAAAAAAAACATATTCCTTTACACTATGGTCCTCTATTTACTTGACAATCTCTGTAGGATTCATAGCTGCTATTCTTTTCTTCTTTTTTGAGGATGGTAAAGAATTAGTTGGACTAATTATTTTTATCCTCTTAGTATTTATTGCTTCTTTTTTTATTATTCAATACAGAGCTAAGCGCTTTATTTATAATAGAATTAAGAAAATATACGATGAAGTTTCTATTTTAAACGAAGATGAGTTTAACATAGCCTCAGCAACTACAGACATAGATGCTTTGTCTAAAAGTATGCAAGAGTATGTTCAGGGTAAAAGAATTGAAATTAAAAATCTAACAGAACGAGATTCTTTTAGAAAAGACTTTTTAGGAAATGTTGCTCACGAATTAAAAACACCTTTATTTACGGTACAGGGTTATATTTTAACGCTAATTGAAGGCGCCATAAATGATAAATTGATTAGAGATAAATATCTGGGTAGGGCCAATAAAGGAGTTGATAGGTTGGTTGCCATAGTTAAGGACCTAGATATGATTGCTAAATTAGAAACTGAAGGTTTACATATGAACATAGAAGTTTTTAATATTATAGATCTAATTCAGAATGTTTTTGATCTTCTAGAAATGAGATCAAAAAAAAGGAATATTACGCTACAATTTGATAAAATCTATGAATTTCCAGTTTTTGTAAAAGCAGACAAAGAACGTATAGAGCAAGTTTTAATTAATTTAATTGTGAACTCTGTAAAGTATGGGAAAATAAATGGTATAACAACCCTTGGAATTGAATCTTACACTGAAAATAAATTCATTATTAAAGTAGTAGATAATGGTGAAGGTATTAAACAAGAACATATTCCTCGGTTATTTGAACGCTTTTACCGAGTAGACCAAAGCAGATCTAGAGAGCAAGGTGGCTCTGGCCTAGGCCTTTCTATTGTGAAACATATTATTGAAGCACATCATGAAACGATGCTTATTAATAGTGTTTTTAAAAAAGGATCAGAATTTTCTTTTACTTTAAAAAAGGCTAAATAACAATTAGATTTTTATTCTAATAAATCAAAACCAATATCTTTTCTATAATTCATCTTTTCAAAATGAATTTCATCAATACTTTTATATGATGTGTCTAATGCTTCTTGAATTGAGTTTGCTAATGAAGTAACAGCAATTACTCTTCCGCCATTGGTTATAACAGTAGTATCTTTTAGTGAAGTTCCTGCATGAAAAACAATAGAGTTTTTGATGTTTTCTAATCCAGAGATGTGGGCTCCTTTTTTATATGCCTCAGGATATCCGCCAGAAACTAACATCACGGTAGTTGCAATTTTCTCTGTTACAGAAAATTCTTTTTCGTGTAAAGTTTGGTTGGCAACACCTTCAAATAAATCAAACAAATCAGATTCAATTCTTGGCAAAACAACTTCGGTTTCTGGATCTCCCATTCTTACATTATATTCAACCACTGAGGGGTTTCCGTTGTTATTCATCAGTCCAATAAAAATAAATCCTCTGTAGTCTATTCCGTCTTTTTGTAAGCCTGAAATTGTTGGTTTCACTACTAAATTTTCTACTTTTTTTAAAAAAGCTTTGTCTGCAAATGGAACCGGAGAAATAGCTCCCATTCCGCCTGTATTTAATCCTGTATCTCCTTCGCCTATTCTTTTGTAATCTTTTGCTGATGGTAATATCTTGTAGCTTAGACCATCTGTAAGCACAAAAACGGACAATTCTATTCCTTTTAAAAATTCTTCAATAACCACAGTAGAGGATGCATCTCCAAACTTTTGGTTAGACACCATTTCTTCTAATTCTGCTTTTGCCTCGTCTAAAGAATCTAAAATTAGGACTCCTTTTCCGGCTGCTAACCCATCTGCTTTAAGCACATAGGGTGGCTCTAAAGTTTCTAGGAATACTTTACCTTCCTGTAAATTATGCTTTGTAAAGGACTGGTATTGAGCAGTTGGAATTCCATGTTTTATCATAAACTCTTTAGAAAAATCTTTACTTCCTTCTAACAATGCTCCGTCTTTTTTTGGGCCAATTACAGGAATTGATTTTAATTGATCATCTGCAAGAAAAAAATCATGAACTCCAGCTACTAATGGTGCTTCAGGGCCAACTATAACCATGTTTATTTGATGCCTTAATACTGTTTCTTTAACAGCCTCAAAATCTGTTGGATTTACATCTATATTGGTTGCGATTTTTTGTGTACCAGCGTTTCCTGGTGCTACAAAAACTTGTGTTACTTTTTTACTTTCAATAAGTTTATGAGTGAAGGCATGTTCTCGTCCGCCAGCGCCTAAAATAAGTATGTTCATATGGATGTTCTAATCT
>CAZAIL010000202.1:0-3058 GCA_964485155.1 uncultured Flavobacterium sp. | reverse complement strand
CAGAAGACGGGTATCTGCAACTATCAGACGACACCCCCGGTTTGGGCATTTCAATCACCGACAAACATCTGGCTAATTTTGAGATTATAGAATGACAAAACCCTACAACGGCATATGGCCGGTGGCCCCAGCCGCCTTTAACCCAGACGGCAGTCTTGACATAGACGGCAACCGCCGAGTTCTAGATTGCATGATCGATCAACAGGTCGACGGTATCTGCATCTTGGCCAACTATTCAGAACAGTTTCTGCTATCAGACGCCGAACGGGACCACCTCACACGCCTCAGCATCGAACATATCGCAGGGCGGGTCCCGATCATCGTCACAATCAGCCACTTTGCCACTGATATTGTGGTAGAGCGCGCACGCCAATGCAAAGCACTGGGCGCTGATATCGTGATGATGATGGCTCCCTATCACGGCGCGCTGTTGAAAGGCACGCCCGAGCAAACCTTTGAACAGGTTGCCCGTGTTGGCGAGGTTGGGTTGCCAATCATGTTGCAAGATGCCCCTTTGTCCGGGGTTGAATTGACCATTCCACTATTGACTAAAATGGTGCGCGAGATCGAGATGTTGAAACTGCTTAAGATCGAAAGCGTTGGCACGGCCGCAAAACTTGACGCACTGCTGGCCGCCGCAGGAGATCACATCGACGGTCCGTTTGACGGTGAGGAGGGCATCACTCTGCTGGCTGATCTTGAGGCTGGGGCCACGGGCACGATGACATCGGCAACCATACCAGACCAGATAAAACCTATCGTCACGGCATATCTGTCAGGCGATAAAGCCACGGCCAGTGCGGCCTATGCGCGGGTTTTACCAGTGATAAACCATGAAAACCGCCAATGTGGTTTTCGGGCCGCCAAAGAGGCGATGGTTGAAGGTCACGTGATAAAATCAGCCTTTTGTCGCCACCCGATCGCCCCGTTAGGCGCCGCCGCGCGCGCGCAATTGATCGCGTTGCTGCGACCTTTAGACCCCGTGGTCTTGAGTTGGGGTAAATGAGCAACGCGCGAACCGATTTTAAAACGCTCTTGGCCGACGGACCCGCCGTCGCACCGCGCCGCAGCCTCGCCGTTGAGGCTGCGGATGTCTTGCGAGAGATGATCCTGCTTGAAAAGCTGACCCCCGGCCTGCCCGTGCCAGAACGTGACCTGGCCGAGGCGCTGGGGATAAGTCGCACACCGCTGAAAGAAGCCTTGTTGATTTTAAAAAACGAGGGTCTGATCGTACACAGTGCGACGCGGCGCTCCAGCGTGGCCGACCCATCACTGGAAGAAGTTACTGAAAATCTAATCGTGTTGGGCGCGCTCGAAGCCCTGGCGGGTGAACTGGCTTGCCTACACGCGAGCGCGGCAGAAATCACACAAATACTGGAACTCTGCGACCGGATGCGAAACGCCAGTTTAGACACAGACCCGCTGGACTTTTTTAGCTGGGATATGGAATTTCATCAATCAATCGTGCGCGCAGCGGGCAACGCTCCACTGATGGGGTCGCATAAGGTTTACAACGCACGCCTGTGGCGCGCGCGATTTATTTCATCAAAGCGCCGTACGTCACAAGACACCATGCTCGGGCATCACGATCTGATTGCAGAGGCCTTGCAAAAACGCGATGGCCCCGAAGCCAGCAGACAATTACGGCGGCATCTCGAAACGGCAGTGATTAATATCACGGCGGCACTGGGCGCGAATAACCAAACTGAAGCAGAAGATCCATCCGATAGTGCCCCACAAAGTGAAAGTTCCAATGGATAAGAAAACCATCGTTCTGATACAGGGAGATCCGGCAGGGATTGGGCCAGAATTACTGGTCAAACTACTTGTGGACCCCGCAATACGACAGGCCGCAAACCTGATTGTGGTGGGTGATCCGCGCATTCTAGCACGCGGTGAACAGCAAGTGGGTATAGACGTTCCAGACCTGCGCCAAATAGAGATCGAGGGTACGCTTGAGATCACTGAAGGCGAAGTCCTCCACCTCAACCTTCCCATAGACGGGTTACTCGATGCCCCGATGAACGCCGCCTCTGCCGCTGGTGGTGACTCGTCAATCCAAGGTCTCAAAAAAGCCTTGGAACTGGCCCGTGACGGCGCGGTCGATGGTATTGTGTTTATGCCTTTTAACAAGGAATCCATGCATCTTGGCGGCAATGATTTTTCTGACGAATTGGGCTATGCCAGCAATTTTTTTAAGCTGACCACACGCGCCAGCGAATTCAACGTTGCAAATGGCATGTGGAATGGCCGGGTCACCAGCCATGTCGCAATGAAAGATGTCCCCGCTCTGCTGACCACAGACCGCATTGAACAATCGATCCAACTGACCAATCAAACCCTGAAAATGGCCGGCTATCTGCGCCCCCGCATTGTGGTTGCGGCTTATAATCCACATGCGGGTGATGGCGGGCTGATGGGCGACGAGGAAAGCCGGGTCATCCGGCCGGCGGTCGAGCGGGCGCAGGCGCAACAGATCGCGGTCGAAGGACCCCTTCCCGCCGATACCCTATGGTTGAAAATGCGTGACGGGGTCTACGACGCTGCGGTAACAATGTATCACGACCAAGGCCAGATCGCGATCAAACTGCTCGCCTTTGACAAAGGGGTGTCCGTCTTGGCCGGTCTTCCAATTCCAATAACAACCCCAGCCCATGGAACCGCCTTTGATATTGCGGGTCTGAATAAAGCCAATGCTATTCCCAGTGCTAATGCGGTACAAATGTGCGTAAATATGGCAAGCCATAAAAACGCCACCGATGGGATCATCTGAGAAACGGCACCAAAGACCACAGGCGCGCCGTGAGCATGCAGGTCATTCGATTTATCGTGGATCGCTTAGCCTCATCGCAGCTTGGAATGCGGGTTTATTGGGTCGCACTTTTGCTGACGAAACCAAACCAGCCTTTCCTCATCGCTCAGATTAATACCATGCAGCTTGAGACCACTTTGGAGAACTCAGAGCCTCACTTCATTTTAAGCCAATCACAATACCGTCTAATGATGGACGCATCACGCTCATTCCACACCTTCTTTATTATTTACTGCGAGATGCTGG
>CAZAIL010000201.1:0-3105 GCA_964485155.1 uncultured Flavobacterium sp. | reverse complement strand
AGGTGCAAAAGTTAATGGTTGATAAATTTGGCATTAAAGCATTGGTTAATAATAAATTAGGTGACATTGCAGCTCTTGCTGGTAAATTAGGCGACGCTTCAAGTGCTGAGACTGATTAAACATGATTGGGTGGCGCAGTTGCGCTGCCCAATACTTTAGACTTGAGGTAATCTATGGATAATTTTTATCAGATAATATCGCTTTTAGCTGATTTCACAGACCCTAGAAAACGTATTTTTGTAGGTTACCTCTTTCTTTCACTATTTATAGCCTTCCTTTGGTTAATACTTTTCAAGAAAACAACTATTTCAATAGCTTTATCAAAAGTATTTGATCCAAAAGTATTTTTTTCAAAATCTGCTAAAGCAGATTACAAGATATTTATTATAAATCGAATTTTTTCTTTATTTATTTCTCCACTTCTCCTGACACAGATTGCCATAGCCACAGCTATTTATTTTTTGCTGCATCGACAAGACTTTATCCAATCAGGTTACTTTAATGATACTAAAATTGGCACTGTTGTTTTTTTGTTTACAGTATTTATGTTTATAATTGATGACTTAACAAAGTATTTAATGCACCGATGGATGCATCAGTTTCATTTTTTGTGGGCAATACACAAAGTGCATCACTCAGCAGAAACCCTTACACCACTTACTGTTTATCGAGTGCACCCTTTAGAAGGTATTCTTTATTCTTTTAGAGGTGCTATTTCTCAAGGTATTGCAATTTCACTTTTTGTTTTTCTGTTTGGAAACTTAGTGGATCTTTATACAATTGTTGGTGTAAATGTATTAGTATTTATATTTCATATTACTGGTTCAAACCTAAGGCACTCGCATATAACCATCAGTTACTGGCCATGGTTGGAACGCTTTTTAATTTCACCAGCGCAACATCAGCTGCACCACTCAATTGCAGAAGAGCATTATGATAAGAATTATGGTGCTGCGCTTGCCGTATGGGACTGGATGTTTGGATCGCTACATTTGTCTGAAGAAAACAAGAAACTCAAATTTGGATTAATGCAGCATGAAGCAAGTTCAACAAATTTAGTTGATATATATACTCGACCATTTAGAGATATAGCAAAAATTATAATTAAACAATTTGGAAGAGCCAGAAAGCTAACTAATTGGGTTTTTGGCAACTAAGAATATTGGATATGTATTGATTATTTGAAATTAATTAGCTTATAATTTTTTATAAATTAAACTGTTAAATTAGCCCTTAAACTTACAGTTTAAGGGCTAATTTATTTACTGATCAAAACCAACTTCTTCCGTAATTTTTAATGATTTTGGCCGAAGTTTTGCTATTTGTATAAGTGGTATACTATCCGGAACAAGCTTACCCCAGCTAGATACAAGTTTAGATGGATTTGAGCCTGGCCTTAATGGGTATTCCCCATTCTTTTCGGCGTATATTTCTTGTGCAGTTTCACTTGTTAACCATTCCATTAATTTGATTGCATTTTCTTTATTTGGGGCAGCTTTTGTAAGTGCTACACCGGATAGGTTTACATGTGTTCCGCCATTTTCAAATTTTGGAAATATAATTCGAACACTTTCAGCCCACGCTCGTGATTCTTTTTTAGATAATAATTTTTTCATATAATACGTATTTCCGATAGAGATGTCGCATTCTCCAGCCCATATAGCTTTAACTTGTGCGCGATCGTTACCAGATGGCTTACGTGCTAAGTTCTTTTTCAGACCTCGTAGCCATTTCTTTGTTTTATCTTCCCCATGATGAGCTATCATCGAAGACGTGAGCGCTAGATTATAGGCATTTGTACCCGCTCGTGTGCATAGCCTACCCTTCCATTTAGCAGAAACAAGATCTTCATATGTTGTAACTTCACCATCAGGAACACGCTCTTTTGATGCGTAAATAATTCGTGCTCTTGAAGTTAACCCAAACCAATGGCCTGATGGGTCACGAAACTCACCTGGAATATTTTTATTTATCATTTCAGAAACTACAGGCTGCGTCACCCCAGCATTAACCACTGCAGTAAGGCGAGATATATCTACAGTTACAACTAGATCAGCTGGGCTTCGGGTTCCTTCTGCAACTAACTTTTCAACAAGACCTTTTTTTAAAAATGCTATATTGATATTTATTCCAGTTTCTTTGGTAAACGCATCGAATAATGGTTTAATTAGTTCTGGTTGACGATAAGAATAAACGTTTATTTCGTCTGCTTGTACAGCAATACTAGTTATGGTTGTAATTGCAGCTGCGGTTGTAATTAATGTGCGAAATTTCATAATAAGCTCCAGTTGTAAATCTATTATAAAACTTACCAAATAAACTTTATTAACTCAATACCCGATAAAAACAATCAAGTATAAATAAATATATAAATACTAGTATTTTTTATAAGATAGTTTTTTCTTTTTCTAATTTTTTAACGATATTCCAAAGATTATTCATTTCATCTAAATTAGATTGAATTGGGCTTTTCCCAATAGCGGCAAGTTTTTGTTCTACGCTTTCAAATCGGCGACTAAATTTTTCATTAGCTGCCCGTAATGCTTCTTCAGGATCAATTTTTAAGTGGCGAGCAAAATTTGTCATTACAAACAGTAAATCGCCGTATTCTTCAACTTGATTATCATATGATAAAATTTCACGAGCTTCGGTTAATTCTGCAATTTCTTCTGTAATCTTATCTGTAACACCTGATATGTCTGGCCAATCAAAACCCACTCGTGCTGCGCGATTTTGAAGTTTTACTGCACGAGTTAACGCTGGTAGATTTTTGGCTATTCCACCTAATGTTTTGGTTGGTCCATTATGTTTATCTGATCGTTCACTTTCTTTGATTTTCTCCCAATCTGATATTTGTTGTTTTGTTGTTTTGTGTTGATCTGCTCCATTAAAAACATGTGGATGTCTACGTATCATTTTGTCTGAAATATTTTTAACTACGCTTTCGAAAGTAAAATACCCATCTTCTGAGCCCATTTGTGTATAATAAATGACTTGTAATAATAAATCCCCTAACTCACCTTCAAGCTCCTCCCAATTAGATTGATCAATGGCATCAGCAACTTCATAGGCTTCTTCAATTGTATAAGATGCTATAGATTTATA
>CAZAIL010000200.1:0-3119 GCA_964485155.1 uncultured Flavobacterium sp. | reverse complement strand
TGGCGGCGATGGTTCTTTATACAGAGATTCTGTTAAGGCTATTCATAACGGAGCAGATGATAATGCAAGTGGAACAGCTGTTATGCTAGATTTGGCCAGAAAATTAAAAAATAAAAACAATCAAAATAATTATATATTCATCGCTTTTTCTGGGGAAGAAATGGGCTTACTTGGTTCTAATTATTTTGTAAAAAACCCAACTATAAACACAAAAGCTGTGTCTTATATGATTAATATGGACATGGTAGGAAGATTAAAAAAAGACAGTGCTCTAGCGGTTTATGGCACAGGGACATCTCCAATGTTTAAACAGGTCTTAAAAGCTCATAACAGTACATTTAAACTCATTGAAAATGAATCTGGTGTTGGTCCTAGTGATCACACTAGTTTTTATTTAGCAGACATTCCTGTCTTACATTTCTTTACAGGGCAACATGAAGATTATCATAAACCAGGAGACGATTCAGAAAAATTGAACTACCAAGGAATGGCAACAATTTCTGACTATATATTTAATATAATTTCTGATTTAGATGACAATGGAAAACTTGCTTTTAGGAAAACAAAAAATGAACGTGAAAGCACTCCTAGATTTAAAGTTGGCTTAGGGGTTATACCAGATTATTTATTTGACGGAAAGGGAATGCGAATTGATGGTGTTTCTGAAGGAAGACCTGCCGAAAGAGGAGGGCTTCTTAAAGGAGATATTGTCATTCAATTGGGAGACAGTTTGGTAACTAATATGATGAGTTATATGAGAGCCTTATCTATTTTTGATGAAGGAGATAAAACTACTGTTGTTGTGCAAAGAGGAAAACAACAAGTTAGTTCCTCTATAGAATTTTAATATTGAAATTTTATGCTAAATTGCAATAGTAAAAAACACTGTTACCCAATAAATAATTCAGACTCAAAATAGTTGAATTTATGAATAAAACAACCCTTCTCTCAGGAGTTATATGCCTCATTTTTTCTTTTTCTAGCTGTTCAACAGCCACCATTGAAAAGGTAATAATTACAGAACCGATTACTTATGATATGGATGTAAGTGTTATTATTTCTAATAATTGTCTGCCTTGTCATGCAGGCGCTTTTGCGGCAGGTGGTTTAAATTTAGAAGGCTATACCAATGTAAGAACAGCCACTGAGAACGGAAATTTACTAGCCAGAATAAATAGTGTTTCTAACCCAATGCCCCAAAATGGGCAAATGGCTCCTGCATTAATTGCCACAATAGAACAATGGGCTATTGATGGATATATAGAGAATTAAAAAAAAATTATGAAAAAAATAGTAGTACTTACATTCTTTTTTTTGAGTGTCTCAATTGTTGCTCAAAAGTATTATACAAAAACAGGAAAGACTAAATTTAAAGCCTCAGTAGACACTTTTGAACCCGTAGAAGCAACAAATAATAGTACGACTGCTATTATAAATACAACTTCTGGAGAAATTGCTTCGTTACTTTTTGTAAAGGCTTTTAACTTTAGAGTTGCCCTGATGCAAGAGCATTTTAATGAAAATTATATGGATGCTAGTAAGTATCCAAAAGGAACTTTTAAAGGAACTATTGTTGGTTTTAATCTTTCAGAAATATCAGATACTAAAAAATACATCCTTAAAGGAATACTAACTATAAGAGATGTTGAGAAAGAAATTGAAACATTTGCACTATTTTCAAAAAAAGAAGATAAATTGTTGATGCAAGCTTCATTTGAGATTCAACCAGCAAGTTTTAATATTAAAATACCAAAAATTGTTCGTAATAAAATAGCAAGAACTATTACTATTTCTTTAGCATATGAATTTATCGAAAAAAAATAAGTTAGTCATCATTATTCTACTGGTAATTGCTTTCGGTGTTGGTGCCATCTATGCATATGTAATGAAAGCACCTGTTAAAATTGAAAGTAAAAAAGTAGACTTTACGGGAACTTCAGACCAGCTCCTTCTGAAAATTTTAGAAGACCCTGCAGCATGGCAAGATAAAATAGTTGTTATTTCTGGAAAAGTGACAAGTCTAGATGATAAAGGAATACTATTGTCTGCCAGTATTTACTGTCAATTAAAAGATACTACTGTTCTTAAAAAAATAAATCCTACAAATGATATTTCTTTAAAAGGAAGAATTATTGGATATGATGATTTGTTAGAAGAGTTAAAATTAGATCAATGTATTATTCAATAAGCAACTTAATTATGTTAAAAAAACACTTACTTATTTTTTGCACCTCCTTGTTAGTGATTTCTAGCCTGTCTGCTCAAGACGATTTACTAGATGAATTAAACGAGAACGCTACAGATAGTTCTTACGAAATGCCAGCGTTTAAGGCCATGAAAATAGGAAACCTACAATCTACAAAAATGGCAGATCAGGGAGATTTTTATTTAATTGTCTCTCACAGGTTTGGTCCTTTAAAAGATGGCTTTGATACGTTTTTGGGGCTAGATGAAGCCAGTACTAAAATTCAATTATTATACTCTTTTTGGGAAGGTGTTCAGTTTAGCATTAGTAGAGAGTCATACAATAGAACATTTGCTGCTGCTGCTAAAATACGTTTGGCAAGGCAATCTAAAAGCTTTCCTGTAAATCTTGTAGCTTATACAACTATTAATAGAAATACATTAATTGATGAAACTATTTTTCCAGAATTAAAATCTAGTGACCAACAAAGTTATGCCACACAACTCTTAATTTCTAGACGATTTTCAGACTCATTTTCTTTTCTACTAGCTCCAACATATGTGAGAGAAAATCTACAAAATTTAAATGTAGTTCCTGAAGAAAAATACAACCAATTTGCTTTAGGATTTGGTGGCCGTTTCAAGTTAAGTAAACGCATGAGCTTCAATGCAGAATATGTGTATAACATGAGTAGAGCTGAAGCTTCTCCTTTTGATAATTCGTATGCTTTTGGTCTAGATATTGAAACTGGCGGACATGTTTTTCAGTTGTTATTTACCAATTCACAATCTAGTAACGAACCAGGATTTATGAGTAGCGCCGAAGGAGATATGGTTTTTGGATTTAATGTTGTAAGAGTTTTTTAAACCTATGAATACAATTTCAAAGCAAGCCTTTACACAAAAAATACATTTAGTTATTTCTGTATTAGTTG
>CAZAIL010000199.1:0-3123 GCA_964485155.1 uncultured Flavobacterium sp. | reverse complement strand
TTTGATTTTATAGTTGTTAACCAAAATTTAAATTTAGAATAACAACTACCGCCAATAAGACCTATACGCAATACCCTTCGGGACACTGCGCATAGCCAAACCGTTGGCAACAAGCAAAAATCGAACAGAAAATGAAATTTAAAAGCAGAAAAGATATTTTATTTCAAATATTGACATTTGGATTAAGCGGATTATTTATTGGAATAAGTTTATTTCGAATATTTTCAAATGGAAAAATAAACTTTGAATTCATTTGGTCGGATATTTTAATGTTTATAGTTATTGGATTTTTATTGTGGCTGAATTTCGGGACAAAATACGAACTCACTCAAACGGAATTGAAATATAAAAGCGGACCAATATCTGGAAAAATTGAAATCGAACGAATAAAAGAAATAATAAAAGGAAAAAGTTTGTGGGTTGGCTTGAAACCTGCAACAGCGAGAAATGGACTGATTATAAAATATGATAAATATGAAGAAATTTATATTAGCCCGAAAACTAACGATATGTTTGTTGAGAAAATCTTAGAATACAATAGTAAGATAAAAATAACAACGGACTGAAAGAAATAATGAAAAAAGCCAGTTGCCAACACCGTGTAAAATTAATTGCTGGTTTTAGCCAATTTACGAAAGTCCTCGAGGACTTTTTATCTGTAATTTATTTACTAAATTAGGTGCTTAAAACACGCAACTAACCTTATACAAACTCGTTGTATGTCATTAAAACAACTATCTGTATTCAGCAAGCATATTCTTGTAGTTATCTTGAATTGTTTTAATAATAACTGATTTATCGGCTTTGAGACCATCAGTGTCGTCTATTTGATTAAATTCTCTCATCCACTTATCTCCCCACAAAGTGAATTCTATAATAATTGGAGTCAATTCAACACCTTTATCGGTTAGCAAATAAATATTCTCCTTTTTATTATCAGCTGTTTTGGTCTTAAATATCAAATGAATAGATTCTAATAACTTTAATCTAGCCGACAGAATACTTGGAGCAATTCGTTCATCGGAATCCGAAATTTCTTTAAATGTCTTTTTATGTTTAATCAGCATATCTCGGATGATTAACAAAGACCATTTGTCACCAACAACATCAAGTGTTGATGAAATAGGACAACCTGAACGAAATTTATTAATCATATTTTCTTACATTATTACTACCATATCGATAGTAATAATTATATTTGCTATCAATTCGATAGTAAAAATATGAAACATTCTCATGAAACAAGAAAAAAAATTATCTAAAATAAATTTGTACGATAAGTTTAACGCAGCTTTTGTAAGTATGATTACCCCTGAAATGTCGGATTTAAATAAAATACGAAAGCAAAATTCTTATTCAAGTACACCAACTTTAGTCAAACCATTTGAAATGCCTTTAGAGTTTATTTCAATAAACGGAGTGAAGATCAGAATGTCAAAATCAGTCATAGACCTGAAGAATAAGGAAACAATTATACTCTTATCTGCCTTCCCGCATAGTATCATAGCATACTCACCTATTTGGAACGAATTAAAAAAAGATTATAATATTTATGCATATGATTTACCTGGTTTTGGAGCAAGTGAAACAAAATCTGAATACATGTCATTTAACTTTCAAGGTGATTTCTTAAATTCATTTCTAAAACATTTTGACATTGAAAATTCACATATAGTTGCTCCTGACGTTGGCATGGCAAGTGCGCTATCATATGTTATTAATCATAAAAACCACATAAAGTCACTAATGATTGGGGATGGACCAGGCACTTTACCAGCAATCGAACCAAGCGTTATGAAAAAAATGGTTCATTCAGGTTTTTGGAGAACTCTGTTCGTAATAGCTGGAAGTGGTGCCTTGATTGAATCAGCTAAAAATTTAGGTAATGTGCAATACGTTCCAAATAAAGATGAACTCTCTGATTACAAAAAGTCGCACAAAGGAAAAGTCTCAAACAATATGAAATGGTTTAAAACTTACCCTGAAGCCTTAAAACATCTTGACAAAAACATAGAAAATATTCAAATTCCTACGAAAATATTTTGGGGAGAGCATGAGGCTATTTTGGATAAAGAAAATGGGGAGAACCTAAATAAACGAATGCCAAATAGCGAACTGGAAATATTTAAAAACTGTGGGCACTTTGTCTATCAAGATGATTATCCGAGATTTATCAGATTGATTCAAACATGGGTAGAAAAATATAAATAAAACGTCATACAACAATATGTATGAGCAATAGCGGTTTAGGTGCAAACTTGAACCGCTTTTGCGTTTAAATAAGTATCTTGTCACCTGAAAGCTGAATGGTTAAAAATCCGCTACTGCTCATACACACACCGTTGTGCAACATTTACAGAAAAACCCGAATAAAAGAGTGAAATATGACTAAAAAATATTCTTCCAAAGTTTCTTACGGATTATTGACTGTTGTATTCATAGTATTTTTCAGTCCATTAATTCTAAACCTGATTAAAAGCGGAATCAATCTGAATTTGACTTTGATAAGTTTATTTTTAATAATAATCTTCGGACTTATAACTCATATGTTCCTCAAAACGGAATATACAATTGAGGAAAATAAACTGAAAATTAAATGCGGATTCTTTACTTACAAACCAATAGAAATCAATGAAATTAAAGAAATAACAAAATCAAGTAATGTCATTTCTTCGCCAGCACCATCGTTTGACCGAATTGAAATTAAATATGGGAAATTTGAGGAGATGATAATTTCACCGAAAGACAAATTTGAGTTCGCAAAGTATTTGACCAATTTAAACCCGAATATAAAAAATAATATAACTGAAAAATAAAAACGTTGCACAACACCGTATATAATTTATTGCTAGTTAGAGCTTACTTAAGAAAGTCCTTTCGGACTTTCTTGATTGGTGTTTTATTTACCAAATTCACTGCTTAAAACACGCAACTAATCTTATACAAACACGTTGGCGGTAATTACATTAAACCTTAGATGATTTTAAGAGTCTAAAAAAAAAGATTAAATTATAATGAAGCAGATTTTTGCAAACTTACTAATTATGGTTTCTTTGATTTCATGTAACAAAGATGATAATAACATAATTACACCAGAAACCTCAGTGCCAACAGTGAAGTTGA
>CAZAIL010000198.1:0-3133 GCA_964485155.1 uncultured Flavobacterium sp. | reverse complement strand
ATTTTAAAAAATAATTCCGGACTTACAACATGTTCCCAACCCCACAGGTTTATTTTGTCTGTTTTAAAGTTTCCAGTTTCTTTAATTCCTATATTAGTTTTTGAATTTAGCAAGGTCCAAGCAGCATTTTTATGCTTACCTCCAGAAAGGTTACTAAAAAAGAACTGTTCTTTGGGCGTGTCCTTAAATGTTATACGGTTACTACCAATAGCAACTTTTTGTTCAGTGTTTACGGTTTCTTCAAAAAATAAGGGCTGTAGTTTAAATGGGAATGATAACTCATAGTCTTTACCTATTGAAGCGTTGTTTATTGACATAAAATTATGTACATATTCATCTGTAACAATCTCTTTCTCGCCGGTATTGTGAAGAGTGTATTTAATAGTAAAACTAGAATGATGTAATTCAATTTCTTTTGTTAATTCATACGAGTATCCATTTACAGCTTCTGATACACAGGTAATAATCACTTTATTAGCCTCAGGAAAAACAGCAAATTTAGCAGGTTTAACAGCATACTTTTTATGAAATAAATAGTGGTCATCTTCTTTCTTTAACAGGCCAACACCAATTTTGTGAAACCAACCGCCAATGGCGGTTTCGTTAAAGCCCAAAGGAGTATCAATTCCGAATTCATTGTAAAGGCCTCTGCCAAAGCATACTGTATTTATAAGATTAGTATTTTCTACAGTAGTTACTGGAATATTTTGAAACGTTACCTTAGAAATTTTACCCGTCCAGTCAAAGCGAGTACACTTGTAATTTTCAGAGGGTGCATCAACGGATATCTCTAGTTTTTTGTTTTTAAGTACATATGCCATATTGAAAAAAAGTGAACTATTGAAATTCTGAAAATTACGCCACAGGATAAATTTTATAAAAATTACTTACCCATTTCCATATAATCAACCACCAAGTTAACCATTGCGTTCACACCTGTTATAAATCCGCTTTCATCAAGATAAAATTCTGGAGTATGGTGTGGTGCAGAGGCTTCAGGGTCTTTTCCTTTTGGTAATGCACCTACATAAAAATAGAAGCCTGGGACTTCATTTGCAAAAAATGAAAAATCTTCTGCTCCTGTTTCAGCAGGAACAAGGATCACATTTTCAGTTCCAGTAGATTTCTGTAAAGAGGGGAGTATTTTTGCTGTCAGTGCTATATTGTTAAATGTTACTGGATAATGGGAAGAATAAGGAAGTTCTAAAATGGCTTCAGTTCCGTTTGCTTCTGCTGTTTTTGTTACTATTTGACGAATCCGCTCAAAGACTAATTTCTCATCAGATTCACTTAATGTCCTAACAGTTCCCAACATTTCTACTTGCTCAGGAATAATATTAGATCTATTTCCTCCATGTATAGCACCAATTGTTACCACAGCGGCATTTCTGGTAACATTTACATTACGGCTCAATATGGTTTGAAGATTATTAATAATTTGAGCTGACACGACTATAGGATCAATAGAGGACCAAGGTTCTGCTCCGTGAGAAGATTTCCCTTTTACAGTAATTTTCATGTCGCCAACTCCAGCAAACATACCTCCGGGTCTATACGTAATTTTCCCGACCTCTATTTGTGCATTGATATGAAGTCCAAAAATTACATCAACCTTAGGGTTCTCTAAAACACCTTCTTTAACCATTAATTCAGCACCACCTTCCTCTCCTTTAGGCGCACCTTCCTCTGCAGGTTGAAAAATAAACTTAACAGTTCCTTTTAGTTCTTTTTGCATCCCAGATAAAATTTCTGCAACCCCCATAAGAATGGCCACGTGAGAATCATGTCCACAGGCATGCATCACAGCTGTTTCTTTTCCGTCATAGAAAGTTGTTGCCTTAGAAGCAAAAGGCACAGCTGTTCTCTCTAAAACAGGTAATGCATCCATATCTGCACGCAGTGCTACTACTGGACCTGGCTGCCCTCCTTTAAGAACACCAACAACACCTGTAATCCCAACCTTTGTTTGTACCTCTATACCAAGAGACTGTAGATGTTTTGCTACCAATGCTGCAGTTCTAAATTCACGATTTCCTAATTCAGGATTTTGATGAATATCTCTTCTCCAATCAATAACTTTTTGTTCAATTTCTTTTAATTGATTTTCAAGATTATTGGATTGGGCGTTTAGTTTAGGAAAAATTAAAAGAAGTGTAAATACCAGTAATAGTTGTGTTTTTTTCATTGTATGGTTTGTTTTGGTGTGATTTTATATAAAAGAAACGTGTGTGTTAATGTTTTAAGATCATTTTAAACAACTAAAGTAGCAAAAGAAAATGGTTTAGTTTAGAGGATTAAATTTTTAAGCCCTTTTACCCATAAATTTTTATGATAAAGCTTATCATAGTCAACAATAATTACCGAGTTAAAAACAATTTACAGTATGGTTTTTAAACTTATTTTGTAACTTTAAGCCTTAATTTAAAAACAATTATAATGATCAAACAGATTAAATTAGTAGGAATTTTAGCTTTTACAATTTTAATTCTTTCAGCTTGCGCAACAACTGAAAAAGAAGAAGTTATTGATATGGAGCAAGTTAAAATGGAAATACAAGCAATGGAAGATGCTTTTGCTGCCGGTGAAAAAGCAAAAGATGCTGATGCTGTAGCAGCTTATTACAGCGATGATGCCATGAGTTATAGTAGAAATACCCAGCCTCTTTCAGGGAAGACAGCAATTAGAGATAACATAGCAAATAATATAGCAAAAGATACTACAGGGAACTACAATGTTTATAAGGTAGTAGATGTTTTTGCTGAAGGGAATACAGCTATTGAAATTGGGTCTTGGGTCCAGTTTGATACTTCTGGGAAAGAAGTAGATAATGGGAACTTCATGTCGTATTTTCAGAAACGTGATGGGAAATATGTTTGTGTGAGAGATATGAGCACAACTACCACTCCTGTTAAGCCTAGTATGTAATTTAAAAGCTTAGTTAAAACAGCAAGGTTTCAGTCAATATTTAATAAAGTGCATGAAAATGCACTTTATTTTTTATTTAAAAATATCTCAAGTAAGTTGCTGTTAATTTCACCTAACTTAAAAGACTTCACTTTTAATTAACCAAGACTTCTTTAAGGACATTATAATATCTTAGTGCAATAAAATTGGCTCTAGATTCATTGCAATG
>CAZAIL010000197.1:0-3165 GCA_964485155.1 uncultured Flavobacterium sp. | reverse complement strand
ATAGACACGGAGCAAAATCTGTTGTAAATTTTGAAATTATGCCAAAACCTCCTGGCCATCGTTCAACTTCTACTCCATGGCCTTTTTGGCCATTAAAATTAAAGACTTCTTCCTCTCACAAAGAAGGGGTTGAACGCAATTGGTTAATTAATACTAAAGAATTTATAAAGGATAAGGAAGGGAAACTAATAGCTTTAAAAACTATAAATGTTCAATGGGAAGTGATTCCTGGCAAAAGACCAGAATTGATAGAAATAGCAGGTACTGAAAAAACATGGCCTTGTGACTTAGCGCTATTAGCTTTAGGCTTTACTGGTCCAGAAAGTACTTTAGCAGACAAATTAGGTATAGATAAAGATGAGCGCTCAAATTATAAAGCCATATATGGAAAATATCAAACCAATATCCCAAATATCTTTACTGCGGGTGATATGCGTCGAGGACAATCTTTAATTGTATGGGCAATATCTGAAGGAAGAGAAGCTGCTAGACAAGTTGATATTTATTTAATGGGTAAATCTGAATTGCCATCTAAGGATATTTCAGGTGATTTAATTGCTATGTAATATTTAAAATAAAAATTATTAAATTTGTATTTTATGAAAATAACACAACAACATATTATTTCTGTCATTATTGGGAACAATCCGTAACCACAGGGAATGATATTTATAGATGATAAAAATCAAAGGTCTTCCCGAAACGGAAGGCTTTTTTTATGGAAAAAATTTGGGTGTTTGAACATCACAAATAAAAGTGGTTAAATAACTGTATTTCAGTATTTTAAATAATATATAAAAGCTGTGAGTTTAAGCTGCTTTCACAATAGAGAGAAACGATAAAAAGAGCAATAAACTACTTTAGAACTTCAAAATAGAATACCTATTTCAAAATAGAATGAAAGAAATTAATAAACACAGTAGAAGGTTAACACAAGATGAGTCTCAGCCAGCTTCACAAGCAATGTTGTATGCAGTAGGTCTTACAGATGAAGACATGCAAAAAGCTCAAGTAGGTATTGTAAGTACTGGGTATGACGGTAATCCATGTAATATGCATTTAAACCGGTTGAAAGATGAGGTAAAAATTGAATGTAAAATTGCTGATTTGGTTGGACTAGGTTTTAATACCATAGGAGTTTCAGACGGTATTTCTATGGGAACATCTGGGATGAACTATTCGCTTGTTTCTAGAGATATTATTGCAGATTCTATTGAAACGGTCATGAATGCACAAAGTTATGATGCATTAATAGCTATTGTAGGTTGTGACAAAAATATGCCAGGGGCAGTCATGTCTATGTTGCGTCTAAACCGCCCTTCAATTATGATGTATGGAGGAACTATAGCTTCAGGAAATTATAAAGGAAAGAAATTAAATATTGTATCTGCTTTTGAAGCGCTTGGTCAAAAAGTTGCTGGAGAAATTGAAGAAGATGAATACAGAGAAATCATTAAAAGATCTATACCTGGAGCAGGTGCATGTGGTGGAATGTATACCGCAAATACGATGGCTTCAGCTATTGAGTGTATGGGTTTTTCTTTACCGTATAATTCTTCTATTCCTGCAGAAAATCCAAATAAGTTATCAGAATCAGAAAGACATTCAGTAGCCATTAAAAACCTATTAGAACAAGATTTAAAACCTTTAGATATTATTTCTAAAAAATCTATAGAAAATGCCATTGCTTTAGTAAATGCCCTCGGAGGATCTACCAATGCAGTACTTCACTTTTTAGCGATTGCACATGCTGCTGATATTGATTTTACCTTAGAGGACTTTCAAAGAGTTTCAGATAAAACACCGTTAATTGCTGATTTAAAACCTTCTGGTAAATATTTGATGGAAGATGTTCATGGTATAGGAGGAACACCTGCAATTATGAAATATTTGCTAGACGGTGGATATTTACATGGAGATTGTATGACGGTAACAGGAAAAACATTGGCCGAAAACTTAGCAGATGTTGTCTCAATAGAATTTGAAGATCAGGATGTAATTTTTCCAATAAACAAGGCTTTAAAAACATCAGGAAATATACAAATACTCTATGGAAACCTTGCAAGTGAAGGTGCCGTTGCAAAAATTTCTGGAAAAGAAGGTTTGTTATTTGAAGGTAAAGCGGTGGTTTATGACGGTGAGCAAGCTGCTAATACAGGAATTTCAAATGGTGAGGTTCATAGAGGAGATGTTGTAGTGATAAGATATGTAGGGCCTAAAGGTGGGCCAGGTATGCCAGAAATGTTAAAACCAACTTCTTTAATTATGGGGGCAGGTTTAGGAAAATCAGTAGCTTTAATTACTGATGGACGTTTCTCTGGAGGAACTCACGGTTTTGTGGTTGGTCATATTACCCCAGAAGCGCAATCAGGTGGTACTATTGGTTTACTAAAAACGGGAGATATTATCAGAATTAGTGCAGAAGATAACACCATTAATGCACTAATTTCTGAAGAAGAATTGGCTCAACGAAAATTAGTATGGATAGCTAAAAAACCAACTCACACAAAAGGAGTTTTATACAAGTATGCAAAAACAGTTTCGTCTGCATCTAAAGGATGTGTAACAGATGAATTTTAGCAACTTAGTTGCTATTTATCTCATTAATTCTTATTTAATTCTAGTGTAAGAATTATAGAGATACTAAATAAAAAATAAAAAAATCTTAATAAGGTTTATAATGAACATACAAAAAGAAAAAATATCAGAAGGAAACACTTCAGTTACCGAAAGAATTTCAGGAAGTGAAGCGGTTATTAGATGCTTGCTAGCTGAAGGAGTTAATATTTTGTACGGGTATCCAGGAGGTGCTATTATGCCCGTTTATGATGAATTATACAAATACCAAGATCAAATTCATCATGTTTTAACAAGACATGAACAAGGAGCTACACATGCTGCACAAGGATATGCTAGAATTTCAGGAAAAGTAGGAGTTGCTATTGCAACTTCGGGCCCAGGAGCTACAAATTTTGTGACTGGAATTGCAGATGCGCAAATAGATTCTACTCCAATGGTTTGTATTACTGGACAGGTTGGATCTCACTTATTAGGAAGTGATGCATTTCAAGAAACCGATATTGTAGGAATCTCTACTCCAGTAACTAAATGGAATCATCAGATTACCAAAGCATCAGAAATTCCAGAAGTTTTTGCCAAAGCATT
>CAZAIL010000196.1:0-3172 GCA_964485155.1 uncultured Flavobacterium sp. | reverse complement strand
TGCTATTTTAAAAATTAGCTTTAATAGTAAAGTTTATTACTTTTTTTGATGATGGATGTATGAATTCAATGTATTCCGCATGTAAATGCAATCTATTTTCTTTTTTCCCGTAAAGGTCATCGCCTACAATTGACATATTTAATCCGCCTTTATGAGCCGAATGAACTCTTAATTGATGAGTCCTACCAGTAATTGGATAAAAGTAAACACGTGTTTTGCCGTTTTTATGATTAATAAGAGTCCAATTGGTTTCGGCTTTTTTTCCGTTTGTAAAGTCTACTAATTGTCTTGGTCTGTCATCTATATCTAAACGCAAAGGAAGCTGTATAAAACCACTTTTTTCTGTTAGATGTCCATCTAACAAGGCTACATACCTCTTTTTTACAGTTCGTTTAATAAACTGACTTTGCAATATTTTGTTTGCTTCTTTTGTTTTGGTGAGTACTAAAATACCAGAAGTAGACATGTCTAATCTGTGTACTATTAATGGCCCAGTAGCAGTTGGGTATAGCTGTTTAATCCTAGTATACACAGAATCGTTTATTTCTTTTCCAGGAACCGATAAAAACTCTGGTGGTTTGTTTACAACAATGAGATCATCATCTTCAAAAATAATGGATAATTTTTCTTTTTCTACTAGGTTTTTTAGCAGTAAGTTTTCGTCCATTTTAATTCCTTCTAACATATGATTTAAAATGGGCTTGCACCTACTTATGCATGAAGGATAAAAGTTTTTGTGTTTTCTTATTTCAGAATTAGGGGAGATGCCCCACCAAAATTCTGCCATAACAACCGGAGTTAACTGATTCTGAAAAGCGTACTGTAATAATTTTGGGGCGGAGCAATCTCCTGCACCTGCTGGTGGTTTTACTAAAGGGTTATTAAAAATAGCGAGCAATCCTTTTGTTTCTTTTTGCTGATTTAAGAATTGATATTTTTCAAATAAGGTGTTTTGAAGAATAGCAGAGGTCTCTTTTCTCAATTCTATTAAACTCGTAATCTTATTTTCTAAATCAGCTAGCAGATTATTGTTTTCTTCAACTTTATAAGAATAGTATTCTTGAAGTTCTTTGTAGAAAAACTGATCATTATAACTTTCTTGGGTTAATTTTTTGTTGAAAATATCAAAATTAGTTTCATCTAAATTTGTAATAGCCTCTTTTTTTCGAAGTCTTCTTGCTAGTTTTGAAGTCTTCATTTTCTTTCTTTGGGTAGCTAAATCTTCTTCAATTTCTTTACCAATTTTTTTTACTAATTTTTTTAAAGAGATATACGTTTTGTCTTTTTTTAGTAGCTGAATTTCTGCTCCAATTTCTTCAATTTTTTTTTCTCCATGTATGTAAAAACTTCCTTCAGTCCTCATATTAAAAATTGGAGGCACAAATATTTTAGGCAAACTTTTATCGGCTAATTTCCCAGAAAAAGCAGCAATGTATCCAATAGTGTTGTCTGCTTTTTTAACAACTAATACACCAAACATTTTCCCAATAGAATCATTATTTTTATCATTATAAAGTCCAAAATTATGAACAAAATCTGTTTGTTTTTCTAAGTATGTTTGTAGCTCTTTAGCACCTATTTTAGCTAATTCATGGGGTTCATAATAAAAGGGAAATGTAAATTTTTCTGGAATTGAAATTCCAGAAACATCCTCTTTAAAGTGTTGAAAATGAAGCAAACTTTTTAGTTGTTTTTAATGATGAATAGTGTTGTAAAAACTTAATGTGCCTCCAACCAATTTTCTCCAATTCCTATTTCTACATCCAACGGAACTATCATTGTAAAAGCATGTTCCATTTCATGTTTAATAATAGGTTTTATGATCTCTAGCTCATCTTTATGTGCATCAAAGACCAATTCATCATGCACTTGCAATAACATTTTAGATTTAAAACCTTCTTTTTCAAAACGCTTATAGATATTTATCATTGCTAGCTTTATAATGTCTGCGGCAGAGCCTTGAATGGGTGCATTCACAGCATTTCGTTCTGCTGCTCCTCGAACAATTGCATTTCTAGAATTAATGTCTTTCAAATATCTACGGCGTTGTAATACGGTTTCTACATAGCCATTATCTCTTGCAAAATCTACTTGTGAAGACATATAGCTTCTCAATTTTGGATAGGTTTCATAATACAAATCAATGAGTTCTTTAGATTCTTTTCTGGTTAAATCTGTTTGATTGCTTAATCCAAAGGCAGAAACTCCATAAATAATACCAAAGTTTACAGTTTTTGCATTGCTTCGTTGTTCTCTGGTAACCTCTTCAATAGGTACATTAAATACTTTTGCTGCTGTAGAAGCATGGATATCTTCTCCGTTTTTAAAAGCCTCAATCATGGTTTCTTCTTCACTTAAAGCCGCAATAATTCGCAATTCTATTTGTGAATAATCAGCTGCAAGTAATACATAATTTTCATCTCTTGGAATGAATGCTTTTCTTACTTGTTTTCCTCGCTCTGTTCTAATAGGAATGTTCTGTAAATTAGGGTTGGTAGAACTTAATCTTCCTGTGGCAGCAACTGCCTGTGCATAGGCAGTGTGTACACGCCCCGTTTTTGGGTTTATTTCATTTGGCAATGCATCTAAATAGGTGCTTTGTAATTTTTTATACTGTCTATATTCTAGTACATTGGCAATAATTTCATGCTCTTTTGCTAAGTAAGATAATACATCTTCGGCAGTAGAATACTGACCTGTTTTTGTTTTTTTAGGTTTGTCTACCAACTTCATATTTTCAAACAACACAATTCCCAATTGTTTTGGTGAAGCAATATTAAATTCTTCACCCGCTTGTTCAAAGATGTTTTTCTCTAATCGATTGATATCCTCTGTTAAATGAACAGACAATTCCTTTAGAAAATCGGTATTTAAATTAATCCCTTCAATTTCCATAGCTGCTAATACTGAGACCAGCGGCAATTCTATTTCATTAAACAATTTAGTAACATTACCATTTTCTAATTCATTTATAAAATGCTCTTTTAATTGAAGCGTGATGTCTGCGTCTTCTACTGCATATTCTGTTTGGTCTTCTAAAGGAACTACACGCATAGAAAGCTGATTTTTTCCTTTTTTACCAATTAACTCAGCAATAGAAACAGGTTGATAATTTAAGTAGGTTTCCGATAAAATATCCATTCCATGTCGCATATCAGGGTTAATTAGATAA
>CAZAIL010000195.1:0-3184 GCA_964485155.1 uncultured Flavobacterium sp. | reverse complement strand
GGCCAGATGATGCTCTAGCTGCCAGTCAAAATCCAACGAGCTGCTTTTTCGGCAATCATCAATGTGGGCGCGTTGGTGTTACCACTTGTTATCTCCGGCATGATGCTGGCATCGACAACCCTAAGCCCTACAACGCCTTTGACCCGCAAATGTGGATCTAGTACGGCAGAGGCGTCTTTGTTATGACCCATTTTTATGGTCCCTACTGGATGAAAAATTGTATTGGCAATATCCCCTGCCAGCTTTGCCAGCTCTTCGTCGCTTTGGTGTTGCAGGCCTGGCTTAAATTCCTCGGGCTGATAGCGCAGCATAGCAGGCTGTCCCATGATTTTGCGTACCTGCCTCAGGCTGTTTGCTGCGACCTTACGATCATCCTCGGTGGTGAGGTAGTTTGGTGATATTTTGGGTGGATCTCGAAAGCTTCTAGATCCAATGCGCACATGCCCGCGGCTGGTTGGGTTCAGATTGCAGACACTCACCGTGACGGCGGGAAAGTCATGCAGATTCTCACCAAAGGCCTCAAGGCTTAAAGGTTGCACATGATATTCAAGGTTAGCATGTGGCCGGTTAGGATCTGAACGCGTGAAAGCTCCCAATTGACTGGGTGACATGCTCATAGGCCCTGACCGTTTTAATATATATTCAACACCTATTTTTGCTCTACCAAATAAGCTGTTGGCAAGATTGTTTAGAGTGGGTGTACCCTGCACCTTGTAGACCGCTCTAATTTGTAGGTGGTCTTGAAGGTTTTCTCCCACAGGCGCATCAACTACCAGATTAATCCCATGGGATTTTAAAAGTTCTGCGGGGCCGATCCCCGAGAGTTGCAGAATTTGCGGGGAATTGATTGCACCAGCGGATAAGATAACTTCGCGGTGGGCCGCAATTTCTAGTGAGGCACCCTTATGTTGTAAAATCACGCCAGAGCAGCGCACTGCCCCATCATCGTCGGTAATAAATGTCAATTTTTCGACTTGGGCTTCGGTCCAAACGGTTAAATTGTGTCGAGACTGTGCCGGACGCAAGAAAGCTTTAGAGCTACTCCATCGCCACCCGGAGCGCTGATTGACATCAAAGTACCCGACGCCAGCATTGTCACCGCTATTAAAATCATCGACTTTATCTATCCCCATTTCAACGGCCGCATCTGCAAAGCTGTCGAGCACGTCCCAGTTTAGTCGTTGTTTTTCAATCCGCCATTCACCACCATGCCCATGCATGTCAGAAAATCTACTATTACTACTAGTTAGTGGGTCAGCTCCCTTGTCGAGCTTCCAATGATCTTCATGAGACTTAAATGCCTCCAAGGCGCTCGCCCAGTTCCATGTTTCATCGCCAGTCACATTTGCCCAGTTTTCATAATCGCGCGCCTGGCCACGCATGTAAATCATACCGTTTATAGATGAACACCCACCCAAGGTCTTACCACGGGGATACCTTTGAATACGGCCGTTTAAGCCTAGTTCAGGTTCTGTGTTATACATCCAGTCCGTTCTAGGATTGCCAATACAATATAAATATCCAACTGGAATATGGATCCAAGGGTAGCTGTCTTTTCCACCTGCTTCGAGCAGAAGCACACGATTTTTCGGATTTGCACTTAACCTATTAGCCAGAAGGCATCCAGCTGAGCCGCCGCCTACTATGACGTAATCAAACTTCCTATTATCGTAAGGCATAACAGCTCTCGTTTATGTTTTATATTTTAGAGTGGGTTTGTATGTATTCAGAGTCAATAAAAGCTGAATGATAATTTCTTAAAATCTTTAATTATATGAGATACAAGTCCAACCAGAAACGGGCAGGGTCCATTTTTGGGTAATCCCATAGTTAAAGCAGTGCAATCTTGTGCAAGGGTTGATCAGGCTGTCTCCCTGTTTAAGTCTTTTGCGTGGTCTTCAGAGTTCGCCACGCAAATGCCAGAGCTCTGGAAACAGTTCCACTTCGAGCATTCGCCGAAGGTACTGTACACCGGAGGTGCCTCCTGTCCCACGCTTGAAGCCAATCACGCGCTCTACTGTCGTGACGTGGTTGAAGCGCCAACGGCGAAAGTAATCCTCAACATCAACTAATTTTTCTGCCAACTCATAAAGCGTCCAATGACTATTTATGTCTTCATAGACAATTTTCCAACGTGATTGTATTTCTGGCTGAGATTCGTGATGTGTAGTAAGCTGTGGGTCGGGCATCGCTAGTGTTGTTCCATCTAGAGTTTTAAAGAGTAGGCGAACCACCTCATCATAAAAGCTGGTTCGCGCAAGTTCTGCTTGGAGCCTACTGTAAGCGTCAGGCGCATGTTCATGTGCCTTAAGCATATTAGTATTTCGATTACCAAAAATATATTCAATCATCCGATACTGATACGATTGAAATCCTGAAGATAGCCCTAAAGTTTCCCTAAATTGAGTGTAATCTGCAGGTGTCATTGTACGCAATACGTCCCATTGATTGTTTAGTTGTTCAAGGATTTTACTAATGCGGGATAGCATTTTCATCATATTGGGAATATTATTATTCTCTAATGCAACTCGCGCTGCGACCATTTCGTGCAAGAGTTGCTTCATCCAAAGCTCAGAGGTTTGGTGTTGAATTATGAACAGCATCTCGTCATGTGCTTTGCTCAAACAATGCTGCTGATCAAGAAGCTTATCTATATGGAGATAATCACCGTAAGACATTGTTTTTGAGAAATCAGTTTTAGCACCATCATCGGTTGGATCGAAGGATTTATTGGCCATTATTACCTTTTTGGGATATTTTTTTAGCGTTTATCGATTTTCTAAATCTGGGGTGAGGCCTAGGAATTAGTGGCTGTGGCCTTCTTCATCTAAAGAGCCATGAATTGCAAATTGGTCTAAGCCGGCGTCTTGGGACTCGATCATACGAAAACTTTCTTTCACGCCTGAATCCGTCAACTCGCGGGCAACGGTTAGCAAAGTGTTGGGGTCTTGGTCGTTGCACAGCTCAATCATATGGCTCAATTCATCTTCCACTACCTGTCCGGCAGCTTCCAGCGAGGGCGCACCGTACATCTGTACAAAATGCTGCGCCAATGCCTGCTTGATGGTTTCATATTCCACTGGCTCAACCTTTGTCACGGCAACAAAGGTCACACGACCAAAGGTCTCCGCTCCCAGCCAGCCATTGGAAAATGCCTGCCGTGCTTTGCCCGTCAGATCTCCTT
>CAZAIL010000194.1:0-3191 GCA_964485155.1 uncultured Flavobacterium sp. | reverse complement strand
GGAATTTTAAAAGTAATGAACAAAATTGGAATTTCAACACTACACTCTTACAGAGGTTCTCAGATTTTTGAAATTGTAGGTTTTAATTCTCCATTTGTAGAAGAATATTTTCCATACACAGCCTCTAGGATTGAAGGCATTGGCTTGTATGAAATTGAAAAAGAAATCAATCAAAGATATAAATATGCATATCCAGATTATCAAATAAACAAACGTTTAGGGTTAAATATTGGAGGAGAATACCGATGGAGAAGAAATGGGGAAAGACATATGTTCAATCCTACAACAATATCAAAATTACAACAAGCAGTTCGATTAAATGATCAGGCTAGTTACGACCTATATTCCAAAGAAATTAATGATCAATCTGAAAACTTAATGACAATTCGTGGATTATTTGAATTTGACAATTTAAATCCTATTCCATTAGATGAAGTAGAGCCTTGGACAGAGATTGTAAAACGATTCAAAACAGGCGCAATGTCTTATGGTTCTATTTCACGAGAAGCTCACGAAAACTTAGCTATTGCAATGAATAGAATTGGAGGTAAATCCAATTCTGGTGAAGGTGGTGAAGACAGAAAACGCTTTATTCCAGATGCCAATGGAGATAGTAGAAACTCTTCAATTAAACAGGTTGCATCTGGTAGATTTGGGGTCACTTCTCATTATTTAACAAATGCGAATGAAATCCAAATAAAAATGGCGCAAGGAGCGAAACCTGGTGAAGGTGGCCAATTACCTGGATTTAAAGTTTTTCCCTGGATTGCCGCAGCAAGAAATTCAACTCCATTTGTAGGGTTAATTTCTCCACCACCACATCATGATATTTATTCAATAGAAGATTTAGCACAATTAATATACGATTTAAAAAATGCAAATCGAGAAGCAAGAATTAACGTAAAATTAGTTTCTGAAGTTGGTGTAGGAACGATTGCAGCGGGAGTTGCAAAAGCAAAAGCAGATGTTGTTTTAATCTCTGGGTATGATGGTGGTACAGGAGCATCTCCTCTAACATCACTAAAACATGCTGGACTACCTTGGGAGCTTGGTTTGGCAGAAGCACAACAATCTTTAGTAATGAATAGTTTACGAAGTAGAATTGTTGTAGAATGTGATGGACAGTTAAAAACAGGTAGAGATGTAGCAATAGCAGCATTGCTAGGTGCTGAGGAATTTGGTTTTGCAACCGCTCCTCTAGTTGCATCAGGTTGTATAATGATGCGTAAATGCCACCTAAACACATGTCCAGTAGGTATTGCTACTCAAGATAAAGAATTGCGAAAAAACTTTAAAGGAACTCCAGAACATGTAATTAACTTCTTTTTCTATGTTGCAAATGAATTAAGAAGTATTATGGCACAATTAGGCTTCCGTTCAATTAATGAAATGATTGGGCAGACACATAAAATAAACTCAAACAAAGCGATAACACATTACAAAGCAAAAGGCTTAGATTTATCTTCTATTTTACATACACCAAACGGCTATCGTTCTAAGGCTGTGAAGAGTTCTGAAAAACAAGATCACGGTCTAGAAAATGTACTGGATATGACATTGATAAAGGATGCTAAATCTGCTATTAATGATAAAAAAACAATAACTCTAAGTTACCCAATCAATAATTTAAATCGTTCAGTTGGAGCAATGTTAAGTAATGAAATTTCAAAAATTCACGCTCATATTGGATTGCCTGAAGATACATTGAAGCTCAACTTTACAGGATCTGCTGGTCAAAGTTTTGGAGCTTTTGGTGCTCATGGAGTTACTTTTAATTTAGAAGGAAATACAAATGATTATTTAGGCAAAGGATTGTCTGGAGCTAAGTTGATAATTAAAAAACCTGTAGAAGCAGATTTTATTGCAGAAAATAATGTTATAGTAGGTAATGTTTGTTTATTTGGAGCTGTTCAAGGAGAAGCATATATTAATGGTATTGCTGGAGAACGTTTTGCCGTCCGTAACTCTGGAGCTATATCAGTAGTTGAAGGTGTTGGAGATCACTGCTGTGAATATATGACTGGTGGAAAAGTAATTGTATTAGGTAAAACCGGAAGAAACTTTGCTGCAGGTATGAGCGGTGGTATTGCCTATGTATATGACCCTAACAATAAATTTACAAATGGCCTATGCAATACAGAAACTATAGATTTTGAAGAAATCTCTGAGGAAGACGCTGCTGATTTAAAAGCAATAATAGAAAAACACCTACAATATACAAATAGTGCAAAAGGTGCATCATTATTATCAGACTGGCCATCAAGTTTAAACAGCTTTGTAAAGGTAATGCCAACCGAGTATAAACGAGCTTTAGAACGTATCGCAACAGAAGAACCAATGTTTGAAGAATTAACAAAAGCATAATGTAATGGGAAAAGTAACAGGATTTAAAGAATTTAAAAGACAAGATGAAGCCCACACTTCTGTAAAAGACCGTGTAAAAGATTATAAAGAATTTACAGTACCTCTATCAAATAATGAAATTACCAAACAAGGCTCAAGGTGCATGGATTGTGGTATTCCTTTTTGCCACAGTGGATGTCCGTTAGGAAACCTTATTCCTGATTTTAATCATATGGTTCATCAAGGTGAATGGCAAAAGGCTTCATGGATACTTCATTCTACTAATAATTTTCCCGAATTTACAGGGCGTTTATGTCCTGCTCCTTGTGAACAAGCATGTGTTTTAGGTATTATTGAGGACCCTGTATCTATAGAAAACATAGAAAAAAATATTGTAGAACGTGCATTTAAAGAAGGTTGGATAAAACCTCAACCACCAAAAATAAGAACAAATAAAACGATTGCTGTTATTGGTTCAGGACCAGCAGGGTTGGCTGCAGCACAGCAATTAAATAGGGCTGGTCATACCGTTACTGTTTTTGAAAGAGATGATGAGGTTGGTGGATTATTACGTTACGGTATTCCTAATTTCAAGATGGAAAAGGGAATTATTGATAGACGAATCGCAATTTTAAAAGCAGAGGGTATTATCTTTAAGACAAACATTAATGTTGGTGTGAATTATGCTGTTGAGGATTTAAAAATATTTGACAGTCTTGTTTTATGCGGAGGATCTACCAAGACAAGGAGTTTGCCAACTCCGGGTATAGATGCTGATGGTGTTGTTCAGGCAATGGATTTTTTAACTCAACAAACTAAAGTATTGTTTGGTAAGGAGGTGAAAGATC
>CAZAIL010000193.1:0-3220 GCA_964485155.1 uncultured Flavobacterium sp. | reverse complement strand
AAGGAATCGGCCTCATGTCCAGCCTAAAAAGGTCTCATCCACATGTAGCAAAAATTAAGCCTGTCCAAGGTTTTACATTAGTCGAAGTGCTCGTAACTTTTGTGATTATGGCAGTTGGATTGTTAGGTTTTCTCAATTTGCAGAATCGATCATTAACTGCAGAGCTGGAAGCATCTAATCGTGTACAGGCTTCAATTTTGGCCGAATACATGATCGAGCGGATAAAGTCTGATCCAAATATAGCGACCCACTGTACAGGTTTCACACCCACGACTTTTGGTGTTGATTATAACTCCGTCTTTAGTTGCTCCTCTTTTACTCAGAGTGCAGCGGCAGCAAATACTTGGGATGCTCTTCTTGATGGAGAGCATGAAAAAATGGGTACAGCTGACATGGGTGCACCTGCCCAGGCGCGTGGGTGTGTTGACTACCAAATTAGAACTAACTTAGCACCTGCAAAATATACAGTTTCAGTTGCTTGGCGAGGGTTTTCCGAGTCAAAAGTGTCAGATGCAGGCGTGGCTTGTGGTAAAGATGAATATAACGTTGGCAGTGTAAATTTGCGTAGGGTTATTTCATATGATGTTATTATTCCTTCAATCGATCCATACGTATCCCCACCAAACTGCGCGGATGATAATACATGCCCACCAATTTGTGAGTTAGATGATTCCTGTGAGGACGTTGAACCATGTAGTTCAACGAGTTGGACGCCGGCTGGCGGATGGATAACTGCCTCATCAGGAAGTAGCAGCTATGGCTATACAGGGCATTCTATGTATTTAACTCAAAATACTACTTTTTCAGGAAATCTTGAGATGACTGATCTGTGTCTAAATGGACATACCCTAACGATAAATAATGGGTCTATTAAAATTGAAGAGTTCAATTGCCATCAAGTCCCTTCACCCCAATTGAACACTGGTAATATAATCCTTAATAATGAGGACGGATGCTACATACATGATTATCTAGGGCATGGTCATAGTATTCCCAGCGGTGTTTCTATACAACATCCGAGCTCAGACGACTGATGATTGTTATAAGTGCAAGTGGTAACAAAAGGAGGCTTATTAGAAGGCGCAAATTTGTTACGCGCGCTCACAGCTCAGGCTTCTCCTTAATTGAACTAATGATGGCTCTAGCACTTGGGCTGGTTATAACATGGTCGGTATTAGAGGTATCGTTATCGTCTTTGAGGTCAAGTCAGACTTTAAATAATAGTAGTGAGATCAATGAGACAGGGAGATATTTAACTCAGTTTTTGCAAAAAGAAATTAGTATGGCGGGATTTTTGGGTAGGCTTACCGATATACCTTCAAAATCAACATCACCCTCGCGATGGATGTGCCGTCCCGTTATGAAATGGGATGACCTTACATTTTCGATCGATGGTTTAAATGATATGTCAGGAACCGATAGCCTATGCGATACTAGCTTTCAGCCACTGGCTGGTTCAGATGTATTGATGATACGGCGAACAAGCTCAAAAGAGATTGTGTATTCAAACCCTCTAAATCCAGACAGCTATTATCTTCAGGCCAAAACGGGTACTGAAAATTCCGTAACGGATATAGAGACAGTGGTAAGAATAGCACTTGGTTCTTGGGATAATTTTCCGTTGCTAGAAATGGACGCAACAACAAGAATGCCCATTTATCGATATCTGCACTCGTTCTATTTTATTGATCAGAACAATACTTTTAGAACAATGAGCAGAGAAGATGGCGCTTGGATTTCTGAACCAATAGCTAATTCCGTTGTAGATTTCCAAGTGGAATACGGGATTGATACTAATGACGACAATGTCGCTGACAAGATTGGTTTCCCAGCGAATAGGGATGAATGGCAAGCGTTAATATCAGTAAAAATATCATTATTGGTTAGTGGTGCTATGCCTCAAATCGTTGCAAGTGATACGAGCTTTTTTTACGCGGGTAACACGTCAAGTTTTACTAATGATAGATTCAAGCGACGTTTATTTGTTAGCGTGACCGAACCTACAAATTTAACAATGAGGCTAGGCGATTGAACGTCTTGAATTTAAGTGATGCCGTCTATCGGCAGAGAGGTGCTGTTCTTCCCACAGCTCTGATAATACTGGTCGTTTTAACGATTCTCGGTTTAAGCTCAGTGAGCCTAAGTAACAATAATACCAAGATCGCACAAAATCACCTACGTCTGCAAGAGGTAGAAAGAGTTGCACAAAATGCATCGAACTATTTGATTTCTAGCTATCCTGACAATAAGAATGAGGTTTTTGGATCATTATTTACAGGTTTTGATACTCACAGCACGTCAATTTCGACAAGTACAGAGTGCATTCAGCAATGGACGGGACCTGTCGATTCTGGATTAGATACTTTGCCAGGGACGGAACAAACATCGACAACAGACCACGGGAGCTACTATGGAAAATTTTACTGGTTGAGTGGCGCATCATGGAGCAAGCATCCGCATCTTAATCCTAGCTCTCATCTGACAGTTGTTGGTAATTTGGTTATTCCTGAGTGTAATGGTGGTTTCAGTGGTTCTTCTGGAGGGTTGATTCGCTATACCGGAACCGCCGCTGTTTGCACAGAAAAAGGTAGTTGGAATTCTGCTGTTGAATTAGAGCAAGTGACCATTGCAGAATTACTGGCAGAATGCACCACTTGCGAGCCATCAATATACTTCACTGATTGGGAAACTAAGGTGATTGCCACTCACAGCACATCGGGAGCAACGGCTGCGGTGACAACGGGGTTTCGTTACAAAAGCACAGACAATGCTGGCTGTTTGGATTCATACTCGGGTACGGCACCTACCGACTACACGGGCCCTGTAATAGCAGATTTGTTAATGGACAGTGTTGACTTGCGCAGAACCTATCGATTTCAGGATGTCGACTAAAATTTTACCGCAGTTAACTAATCATAAACCGTGGCAATAGGCAAACGCTTGTGTTGCGTTTTGGTGTAGATTGCAATTAACCGCTGTTCTGCCTCAGCACTGACTGCTTTGCCTTCAAGAAAATCATCAATGTCATCGTAGGACAGGCCAAGCACTTGCTCATCTTCTTTCTGCGGGCTTAGGCACTCTAAATCTGCCGTTGGCGTTTTGGTCACTAGGGCATCAGGCGCACCCATGGTTTTGGCGAGCAAGCGCACTTGACGTTTGCTCAGGCCAAACAGCGGTGCCAAGTCACAGGCACCATCACCAAACTTGGTGTAAAACCCAG
>CAZAIL010000192.1:0-3232 GCA_964485155.1 uncultured Flavobacterium sp. | reverse complement strand
AACCAAGCATTCCAAAAGGAACCAGAGATTTTTCATCTACAGAAGTAGCCAATCGCACGTACATCATAAATACGATGAAAACTGCTTTTGAAACCTATGGTTTTCAACCCATTGAAACTCCTAGTTTTGAAAACTCCTCGACCCTAATGGGGAAGTATGGAGAAGAAGGAGATCGCTTGATTTTTAAGATTCTAAATTCTGGTGATTATTTAAAAAAAGCAGACAGTACCCTACTAGAACAGAAAGACAGTCTGAAACTAACACCTCAAATCTCTGAGAAAGCATTGCGTTATGATTTAACGGTGCCTTTTGCAAGATATGTAGTACAACACCAAAATGAAATTACGTTTCCTTTTAAACGCTATCAAATTCAACCTGTTTGGAGAGCCGATCGCCCTCAGAAAGGCCGTTTTCGTGAGTTTTTTCAATGTGATGCTGATGTTGTTGGAAGCAAGTCTTTACTGCAGGAAGTAGATTTTATTCAATTGTATGATACCGTTTTTAGCAATTTAAAACTAAGCGGTACCACCATTAAAATAAACAACAGAAAAATTTTAGCTGGAATTGCCGAGGTTATTGGTGCCCAAGATAAGTTGATTGATTTTACGGTTGCCCTAGACAAGCTAGATAAAATAGGAGCTTCTGGCGTTCAAAAAGAAATGCTAGAAAAAGGAATCACTGCAGAAGCCATAGAAAAAGTAACCCCTCTTTTTAAGCTATCAGGCTCAAATACAGATCAGTTGGCTATTTTAGAAACCTTATTATCAGCATCAGAAGAAGGAAAAAAAGGAGTTGAAGAGTTGCGTTTTGTAACCAATGCTATTAATGAATTAGGATTACAAGCTGCTACTTTAGAAATTGATGTCACCTTGGCTCGTGGTTTAAACTATTACACAGGAGCTATTTTTGAAGTTTCAGCACCAAAAGGAGTTGAGATGGGTTCTATAGGTGGGGGTGGAAGGTATGACGATTTAACAGGGATTTTTGGTTTAAAAGATGTAAGTGGAGTAGGGATTTCATTTGGTTTAGATAGAATATATCTAGTCTTAGAAGAACTGGGCTTGTTTGATTCTGTAACACTACCAAAACCTAAGGTATTATTTTTAAACTTTACTGAACAAGATACCTTAACTCAATTGAGAGCTGTAAAAGCGTTGCGAAATGCTGGAATTAAATCTGAAATTTATCCAGATACAGCTTCAAGTAATAAGCAACAAAAGAAACAATGGAAATATGTTTCTACTCGCGAAATTTCATTTGTGATCTCTGAAATTCAACAAAATAAATTTGTACTAAAAGATATGAACGATGGTTCTCAATCAGTTTGTACTTTAGAAGAATTGATTCTAAAAATGCAATAAACATATTGCTTAATGTTGTAAATTTGCAAACTAATTTTAATACTCAGAAAGCAACTGATGAAAATAAATGATGATATAATAGATGAGATAGGGGAAAACCATGTTGGAACCTCAGCAAAGACTCCCTTGCGTGCAGACGCTTTTGATATCTCAGACACTGAAAAAATAGCAAGAATTCAAGAAAGTGTTAAAGACATTTTAACCACTTTAGGAATGGATCTGGAAGATGATAGTCTGAAAGGAACCCCTAAAAGAGTTGCCAAGGCTTTTGTAAATGAATTGTTTATGGGATTAAACCCTGAAAACAAGCCAAGCGCTTCTACATTTGAAAATAAGTACAATTACAGCGAAATGTTGGTTGAGAAGAATATTGTTGTGTATTCTACTTGTGAGCATCATTTATTACCCATTGTAGGGAGAGCACACGTTGCTTATATTTCAAACGGAAAAGTAATTGGGTTGTCTAAAATGAATCGTATTGTAGAATACTATGCAAAAAGACCTCAAGTACAAGAGCGCTTAACAATGCAAGTAGTGCAAGCCATGCAAGAAGCTTTAGGAAATGATGATGTAGCCTGTGTAATTGACGCCAAACATTTATGTGTAAATTCTAGAGGAATTAAAGACATCGATAGCAGTACTGTTACGGCAGAATTTGGTGGAAAATTTAAGAACAAAGAAACTAAACAAGAATTTTTAGAGTATTTGAAAATGGATTCTGATTTTCAAGGACTGTAGCTCCATAAATTTATTACATAAAAAAAGCCACTTTTTAAAGTGGCTTTTTTATTTTGATATATTTTAATTTTTAGTCAACACCCATTCACCTCTTTCTATAAGAGGGATTGCTTGCTTAAACTTGACTACTTTTTCTTGCCCACTCATCACATTTTTAATAGTAACACGTTCATTTCTACCAATCTTAGGTTGCTCTCTTACAATTGTTTCAACAGGTTCTGTTTGTTGCTGACGAGAATTGCTAATGGCTTGTTCGGTGGTGTTTTGAACATCTGCCTTGCTTAAGTTTAATTTCTGTCTTGTTTTTTTACGTTCTTCAGAAATTTGACTATTTGCCTGATTTGGTAATTCTCCTTTAAATAAGAAAGACAACACCTCACGGTTTATTTTATCTATGGTTACTTTAAACAATTCAAACGCCTCAAACTTATAAATTAACAAGGGATCCTTTTGTTCATAGGATGCATTCTGAACAGATTGCTTTAAATCATCCATCTGACGTAGATGATCTTTCCAGTTTTCATCAATAATTGCTAAGGAAATGTTTTTCTCAAAATCTGTAGCCAATGACTTCCCTTTTGATTCGTATGCCTCTTTTAAATTTGTAACAACTTGTAATGTTTTAATTCCGTCTGAAAATGGAACAACAATACGTTCATATCTATCGCCTTCGTTTTCGAATACATTTTTAATTACAGGGTAGGTTAGGAGTGCGTTTTTTTCAACCTTCTCCTTATAATGTTGCGTTATAACGTCGTATAATTTGTTTGAGAGTTCTTGTTCTGTTAATGAATTAAATTCATCTTCACTAAACGGAGAAGTCATAGAGGTAAATCGAATCAATTCAAATTCGAAATTTTGAAAATCTTTCGCCGCTTTATTTGTATTTACGATGCCTTCACAGGTTTCAAAAATCATGTTAGCAATATCTATTTGCAAACGATTACCGTCTAACGCATGTCTTCTTCGTTGGTATACAAACTCACGTTGTGCGTTCATAATATCATCGTATTCTAACAGACGTTTACGAATTCCGAAGTTATTTTCTTCTACCTTTTTTTGTGCTCTTTCAATAGATTTAGATATCATTGAATGCTGAATTACTTCGCCTTCTTCTAATCCCATTCTATCCA
>CAZAIL010000191.1:0-3236 GCA_964485155.1 uncultured Flavobacterium sp. | reverse complement strand
ACTCTAAAATTCTTTGAGGTTGAAGATTTTTCAGAAACAATAGGCTTCGCATCAAATTTGGTTTTTATCTCTTCTAAAATTCGAGTATAATTCCAATTTTCTTTCATCTCTCGCTGACCTTTTCCATTAAAAGGCATTTCTTCAATAAAACGAACGGCCACATTATTGTTTTTTGTTAAGGCTACAAAATCAATAATTTCGTCTGTATTAAATCCTGGTTGAACAACAACATTTAGTTTTAAATTCAAACTACTTTTTTCTAAAGCTTCAAACGTTTCATACACTTCTGGAAACACATCTCGCCTAGTAATTTTATTAAACTTCTCTTTCTGTAAGCTATCTATACTTAAATTAATGTGTTTTATTTTATCCATCTTTTCCAAGACAGGAATATGCTTAGAAATCATAGCACCATTGGTGGTAATATTAATAGCTTCTAATAAATCATTAAAAGAAAGCATTTCTAAAAATCCAACAAAATCTTTTCTTACAAAAGGCTCTCCTCCTGTTAACCTAATTTTTGTGACACCCAATTCTGTAAGTACACGAATAATTCGATACATTTCTTTGAACGTTAATAAATCTGCACGAGGAGCAATTTCTATTCCGTGAGCAGGCATACAGTACTGACAACGCAAATTACAACGGTCTGTGACCGCTAAACGAACATAGTCCATTTGTCTTCCAAAACTATCTATCAATTGTTGCTGCATGTTCAAATGGTTTATATCAACCTTTTTTAAATTTAACTCGGCAATTTCTTGTGCAACAATCCAAAAATAAATGCACCTAAAATAGCTCCTAATAACACAACTAAAATACTAACCGCTCCATGACCAATTAATACAAAAATTGGTCCGGGACAAGCTCCTGCTAAGGCCCATCCTAGCCCAAAAATACTCCCTCCTACAAAGGTTCTAATAAATCCTTTTTTTTTGGGTTTTACATTAATTTTATTTCCTTGAAAGTCTTTAATAATGTCTCTTTTAAATAACTGCATTAGTACAATTCCTATGGCTACAGCAGAACCTATAACCCCGTACATATGAAATGATTGAAACTTAAACATTTCATAAATTCTATACCAAGAAACCACTTCAGACTTGCTTAAAATGATTCCAAATATAATTCCAATAATTAAAAATTTTAGATGTTTCATAAGTTAAAAGAGTAAAGGAAATAAAAACCAAACCATTAGTAAACCACCAGCAAAGAAACCAATAACAGCTACTAAAGAAGGTAATTGTAAATTACTCAATCCAGTAATTGCATGTCCAGAGGTGCATCCTCCAGCATAACGAGTTCCAAATCCAATACACAATCCGGCAACTAACAAGATTAAAATTCCTTTGAGTGATCCCAAGTTAGCCACACTAAAAATTTCTGCGGGTAAATAATCACTTCCTGCATTAGCAAAACCAAGTGCTGCCAATTCTTTTACTGTTTCTGGATTTAAAGCAATAGCATTTGAAGACATTAAATATTGACTAGAAATAACCCCTCCAATGATAATACCAAGCACAAAAACCAAACTCCATTTTCTTGCCTTCCAGTCGGTTTTAAAATAGTCTGAAAAATTTCCTGCTCCACCTATGGTACAAAAAGTTTCTAGATTGGTAGAAATTCCAAAGGCTCTTCCGTAATAGAACATTAAAAATAGCACAAAAGCAATTGCAGGACCTGCAACATACCATGGCCAAGGTTGTAAAATAAATTCCATAATTATGATTTTATTTGTTTGTGTATATACTGCATAATTTGAGTTGTGGCGCCAATATTTTCTTTAATATAAGAGTCGTTTATTGCACCCGTTTCCATTCTAAAATTCACATCATTTTTTAATTTATTAAAAATGCTCGAAAATGCTGATTGATTACTAACAGAAATACATCCACCTAGGTTCACTAAATCTAGAGCTTCTTTAAACTTATTGTATGCTGGACCAATAACAACAGGAATACCAAATGTGGCTGGTTCTAAAATGTTGTGCAACCCTGTTTTAAAACCTCCTCCTACATAAGTAGCGTCTGCGTACGCATATGTTTTGGTAAGTAATCCTATGGTGTCTAAAATAAAAACCGTGTATTCTGATAGGTTTTCTCCGTCTTTTTCAGAATATAAAATAGTTTCTTTTTCAAGAGAATTTTTTAGTTTTTGAATTAATTTTGCATCTATGGTATGTGGTGCAATAATAAATTTTTCGCCTTTAGATTTATTAATATAGCTTACTAAGATTTCTTCATCTTCTTTCCAAGTACTTCCAGCAACAACGGTGTACTGATTGTTTTTAAATGCTGAAATATATGGCAATGAATTGTCTTGCTCTAAAATTTTTGCAACACGGTCAAAGCGCGTATCACCACTTAAAGAAATATTCTTACAATTTATAGATTCCAGTAAATTCTTTGAAGATGAGTCTTGCACAAAAAAATGATGAAATGCTGTTAAAGATTTTCGCATCCATTTTGCTCTAGGTTTAAAAAAAACTTGATCTTCTCTAAAAATACCAGACACTAAAATTGTTGGAATAGATTGTTTTTTAAGCTGCTGTAGTAAATTAGGCCAAAATTCATATTTAACAATAATGGCAATTTCTGGATGAACCATTGCTACAAATCGTTTCATATTTGCTTTAGTATCAAAAGGCAAATAGCAAATAATGTCTGCCAGATTAGAATTCTTTCTAATTTCATATCCAGAAGGTGAAAAAAAAGTGACTATAATTTTATGATCTTGATAGCGCTTTTTAACGGCTTCTATAATTGGTATCGCCTGTTCAAATTCACCTAATGAAGCGACATGAAACCATACAGTTTGATCATCTTTTTTAATTGAAGAAAGCTTTTGAAAAGTTTCTTTCCTTCCGCTTACAAATAATTTCATTTTTGTATTAAACAATGCATACGTTCCTAAAAAGAAAAAAGTAAGATGCGCTGTAAAATTATAGATAAAATTCATCTTTGTAAATGTACAAAATAGCGCATAAAAAAAACGTCCAAAATATGTTTGGACGTTTTATATTTTTATGATTTATTTCTTATGCCTCGAAAGGAACAATAGAAACATATGATCTGTTATCTTTTTTCTTTCTAAAAGCAACAACTCCATCAACTTTAGCATGTAATGTATGGTCTTTTCCCATATATACATTTTCGCCTGGGTTGTGAGTAGTTCCTCTTTGACGAACAATAATATTACCAGCTATTGCTGCTTGTCCTCCGAAAATTTTAACTCCT
>CAZAIL010000190.1:0-3237 GCA_964485155.1 uncultured Flavobacterium sp. | reverse complement strand
TCTCTGAAGGATTACCATACTTATCAAAATAGTTAATTTTGTAATCCGAGTTTTTTTCTAAATTTTTAAGAACATCAATCCCTTTTCCCGTAATTATAATTCTAGCTTTATCAACTCTAAAGTATTTAATCGCTGCATTTTGAACTTCGTCTATAGTTACAGCATTAATTTTCTCTAGGTAGGTTTCATAATAATTCTCTGATAAATTGTATAATTCTCTGTTTAATGCATATCCAGCTACTGTTTCAGGTTTTTGAACATTAATTACAAAACTACCGATGTATTGAGCTTTGGCATTTTTTAGTTCACTTTTTGTGATTTTCTTATAACGAATCGTGTTAATTTCTTTCATCATTTCAACAACAGAACTATCTGTAACCATATTACGAACGCTTGCTGTAGCTCTAAAGGAGGCTGCATATCTGCTTTGTCTTATCCTAGAATATGAGCCATAAGTATACCCTTTGTCTTCACGCAAGTTTTTAAATAATCTAGCTGTACCACTTCCGCCTAAAATTCTGTTAGCTAATAAAGCAGCATAATAATCTTTATCACCTAACTTTAGTTCAATATTATTAATGATGGCAATTTCAGATTGAACAGCATTGTCCATATTGATGAAGTCTATTTCAGTAGTTTTAACATTTATAGGTTTTTGAACTTCTATTTCTGGAATTTCTCTAGTCTTCCAATCACCAAATAATTTTTTTACTAATTTTTTAATTTTCTTAGGTTTAATATCTCCTTGGATAATTAAGTATGCGTTATTTGGTCTGTAGTATCTATTGTAATTAGTTTCAACATCAGCTAGTGTAATATTATTTACACTTTCTTTAGAAATATACTCTCCATAAGGATGATTCGCTCCATAAGTCAATAAATTTTCAACTCTTCTTGCAGCTGAAGTCACGCTTTTTTCATTACTCTTAATTCCGTCCAAAGTAATTTTCTGCTCTTTGTCAAATTCTTCTTGAGTAAATTGAGAGTTTTTAACTCCATCAGCCATTAAACCAAGTACTTCATCAAAATATCTGCTCAAAGAAGCAGCAAATGAAGAAGAGCTTCCAAAACCAATATTGGCTCCTAAGAAGTCTACACGTTCGTTAAAATTATCTTTGGTTATTGAAGGAGTACCTCTTCCGATAAGACTCCCCATCATACTAGAAACTCCAGCTTTTTTACCTTCAAAATAAGGTTTATTGTCTATGGTTAAACGAGCAGAAGCTCTAGGTAATTTATGGTTTTCAACTACAATTACCGTCAAACCATTTTTAAGTGTAAACTTATCTGCTTTCCCAAATTTAACAACTGGTGCTGGACCAGGTGCTGGTTTTTTAGTTCTATCAACTTGAGCATTTAATGCAAAAGACATTGATAAAATGGCTACAAGTAATACTATTTTTGTTTTCATAATTTTCTATGTCTTTTAATTATTTTTTGCTGATTCTGGTAAATATTCTAAAATCAATCGTTGGTTAGGATTCAAATATTTTTTGGCTACTTCTCTAATTTCTTCTCTAGTGATAGATCTAAAAATATCAATTTCTGTGTTAATTAAATTGGTATCTCCAAACATCACATAATATTGAGCTAAAGAACCTGCAATACCTTCAACAGTAGCGTTAGAACTTACAAACCTGTTTTCAAATTGATTTTGTAATTTTTGATAATCATTTTCAGAAATTAAATCTGTCTGAATTTTTAAAATCTCTTCATCAATTCCATTTAACAAATCATCTAATGTGTTTTTTCCTTGAGGAAGACCAAATAAGATATAGGTTCCATAATCTTCTTGACTAAAATTGATGGCTCCAGTTTGGAGTGCCATTTTCTTTTCATCAACCATTTTCTTATATAATACAGAGCTCCTTCCTGTACTTAAATATGAAGAAATCATGTCTAATATTCTAGAATCTTTGGTAGTCATTGAGGGAGTTCTGTAGGCTGCCATAATCGCTGGAATATTAATGTTTGAATCATAAGCTTTGGCATATATTGTCTCTGTTATAGGATCTTCTTTAGGAAAGCTTCTTACAATATCTGCTCCTCTTGGAATTGATCCAAAATAATCTTCAATTAGTTCTTTTACCTCTTTTATATTGATGTCACCAGCAACAACTAATGTTCCATTATTAGGAACATAGAATTTTTTGTTAAATGCTAAAAATTCATCTAAAGTTGCAGCATCTAAATGCTCCATTTTGCCTATTGTTGTACCTTTATAAGGATGTTTTTTGAAAATATTTTTCTTTACATTTTCCAAGAAACTGCCATAAGGCTGATTGTCTACACGCAATCTTTTCTCTTCTTTTACAACTTCATTTTGTGTATCAACTCCTACTTGTTCTATAATTGGATGTAATAACCTTTCTGATTCAAGCCACAATCCAGTAGCTACTTCGTTAGAAGGAAACTGTTCATAATAATACGTTCTGTCATCATCGGTAGTTGCGTTTCCATTTCCACCAGCAGAAGACACTATTTTATCCCATTCTCCTCTGGCAATATTTTTAGTCCCTTCAAAAAGCAAATGCTCAAAAAAGTGAGCCATTCCAGTTCTTTCTGGCTGTTCATCTTTTGCTCCCACATGATAGTAAGTGGCAATAAAAGCCACAGGAGCAGCATTATCTTGATGCAAAATAACATGCATACCATTACTCAAATCATATTCTTCAAATTCCACTTTTTGTGCACTTGAAGAAAATGTTACTAAAAACACTGAAGCCAGTGTTAAAATACTTCTTTTCATTGATTAAATTTTAGGTTATGTAATTCTATTGTTTGACGACAACTATTCTCTTTTGTTACAGTAAAAAAAGAAAGGTTGAAAAACAATTTGACCAAAAATAAGGACTATCCTTTACAATCCCTAATAACGAAAGTTTTTCTTCTTTTATAATTCCCTGTTTTTTTGACTACTAGCTATTGCTTTATTTTAAAAAAAGAGTATATTTGCACCCGCATTTTCAGCAATGAAAAGCAGAATTTTAATTAAAAAGCTAATAACAAACACAACAGTATGTACGCAATTGTAGAGATAGCAGGGCAGCAGTTTAAAGTAGCGAAAGACCAAAAAGTATACGTTCACCGTTTAAAAGAAGCAGAAGGTTCTAAAATAACTTTCGATAAGGTAATGCTTGTAGAGGATGGTAAAAATGTAACTATTGGCGCCCCAGCTATAGAAGGAGCCGCAGTAACGGCCAAAATTTTAGGTCATCTTAAAGGTGATAAAGTAAT